>JBDSVV010000292.1:0-6428 GCA_039927035.1 Ornithinibacter sp.
CAACACGGAGACCACCGCCTACTTCGTCGGATGCGAGGGCCTCACGAACGTCATCAAGCACGCGCGAGCCACCGCGGTCACCATGCGCGCCGTACGCCGCGACGGGTCGCTGATCGTCTCCGTCGCCGATGACGGCGTGGGAGGTGCGCGGGCGCGGGACGGGTCCGGATTGGCGGGTCTGGCCGACCGGGTCGCCGCTGTCGGCGGCCGGCTCCACGTGGAGTCCGGCACGCAGGGAACTCTGCTGACCGCGGAGCTGCCATGCGGGTGATCCTTGTCGAGGACCAGGCACTGCTGCGTGAGGGTATTGCCGGGTTGTTCCGCGACGCAGGGCACGACGTCGTCGCCTCGCTGGGCGATTGCGACGGACTGGAACAGGCGGTCCGCGAGCACTCGCCACATGTCGTCGTCCTCGACGTCCGGATGCCTCCGTCCTTCACCGACGAGGGCACCAGTGCGGCAGTCGCGCTCAAGTCGGCCTGGCCCGACCTGGGTGTCCTCCTCCTCTCCCAACACATCGAGACGGCCCACAGCGTCGAGCTCGCGGGTCTGGGCGGGTTCGGCTACCTGTTGAAGGACCGGGTGCTCGACGTCTCGGAGTTTCTCGGTGCCGTAGCTCGAGTCGCCAAGGGAGGCTCGGCTCTTGATCCACAGGTGGTCGCTGCGCTGCTCAACCGAAAGGCTCCCCAGGACAGTCTTGCCCAACTCACCGAGCGTGAGCACGATGTGCTCCGGTTGATGGCGCAGGGGATGACGAACACGGGCATCGCGAAACGGCTAGTGCTCAGCGAGCGGACCGTCGAGGCCCACGTCCGCCGGCTGCTCCAAAAGCTCGACATTGCCGACAGTGAGGACGCCAACCGGCGAGTTCACGCCGTCCTCCTCCACCTCGGCGTGCGACCTGCACCCGCAACCGAGGAGTTCAGATACTGACGTCGGCCCTGAACTCGCCTTGGTCGCAAGCGAGACCGTGTGCGAGTCCCGGTGTGGTCACTTTCGGTGGCGTGACAGGGCACGCATTGTGGCGGTCCCTCGGCGACGCGCTTGTCCTCACTAAACGGGCGTTGACGTTTCTGCCCATTTGGCGCACCACCGGATGAATCCGCCGTTTCGGATCGACGGGTGTTTCGCCGGAATCGCTCACTGCGTCTCTCTGAGCGAAGTGACGTGCACTCAGTGGTGCCATGGACGAGATTGGGTCGGTCGGGTCGATCTGGCAGATCATCTGCCGTGTCCTGGGAGGCGCGAGAGGCCCGGCAGCCCTGTCGATTGCGTGCCGCCACCTCACGGATCCGGTCGAGTAGTGGGGCGCCGTCCTGCGGCGCTCCTTCGACGCGTTGCAGGGGGCGCGACGGCACGTCCCTGACCGGCCGACGGTGCGACCCGGTAACCTCCGGGGACGATGTCGGGCGCAGTCGAGCATCCGACGAGCAAGCGAGAGGGAGTGGCCTGCAGTGGGTGCTGGGGACGGGTTCGAAGGTGCGCTGGCGGCGACCGAGGACGAGGTGGACGTGGCGCTCAAGGCGGCCGCGGCCGTCACTCGGGAGCTGCGCAAGGCCAAGGTCGGGGCGGCCCGTGGCCAGGTCCGCGACCTGCGTCGTGCGCTCACGGCGGCGGCGGGGTATGCCGCGGAGTCGGCCCAGGCCGCCACGAGCGCTGCAGCGTCGTTCGATTTCGACGACCAGGAGCACTTGGCGTCCGGCGCCTTCGCCGAGGAGCTCGTCGACGCAGCAGCTGCTGCCGACGTGACCATGGTCGAGAGCGACCAGCGGCTCCTGTGCTACCCATCGCTCATCAAGGTCCTGCCCGCCGATGCCGCCGTCGAGATCGACCGCCGCCGCGAGCGACGGCTGCGACCGTCGGTCCTTGTGGCCCTGCTCGCAGCCGCACAGAAGCGGCCGCCCCGGTTCCGGGCTGAGACCTTCCTGGAGAGTCTCGAGGCGGCATACGACCTCGTGCGGGCCAAGCACCACAAGCGCGACGGCGTCGTCCTCCCGCTCGTCGACCTCTGGTCGGTCCTGACCCTCCTGCCCGGCCAGCAGCGCGAATACACCAAACCCGAGTTCGCCCGCGACCTTTACCTGCTCGACGCCAGCGGGGTGGCGACCGCGAAGTCCGGCCGGGCGCTGCGGTGGCACGCCAGCACCGGTACCCGCGGCACCGGAACCCTGGTCACGGTAGCCCAGAGCGGCCAGCAGCAGCGCTATTGGGGCGTCTCCTTTGCGGAGGCGTCGTGAGCAACGGGCTCGACGCCGGTGCGGCGGTGCTCGGCGGGGGAGTGATGAAGGCGGACGATTACGCGCACTTCCTCGCCGATGAATACCTTGCCGGCTATCTGCCGGCCGGAGGTGGCTCGGTCAAGCTCGTCGTCGCCGGCGACGCCGACGTCGCCGACCGCTTCGAGCTGGCGCTGCGCGATGCCGCAGCTGCCGTCGCGTGCCCCGTTGTCTCGGTGTCCGCGGAGTCCACCAAGGTCCATATGATCGACCAGGTCTTCTTCGCGCTGGCGCGCCAGATCAACTGGGACCAGGTGGCGGCGGCCGTCGTCGCGACGGCCTACGAGGCAATCGCCTTCCCGGCGACGGATGACCGACTCGCCGTCGCCGAGGTCGCCCGGGACCACGACATCGACGCGCGCGAGCTCTACCGCAGCGTGCGACGAGAGCTCGAGCGCAGCCTGCTGCACGACAACGACCTCCCCCGCGAACTGCGTCGAGCGATCCTCCGGTTGGCGCAAGCCCACCTGGGCGAAGGTGACGCCAGCCCCGCGGAGGCCCAGGTTGTGCGCGACTGGCTGGTTGGAGAACGCGTTGGGCTGCGAGACCTGCGCGAAGCCCTGATCTATGGGCGGATTGGGCGGCACAACGCGCGCGACCTCCTCACCAGCGTGGGCGGGCTTCTGCTGCGCGGCGGGCACCGGGGGCTCGTGCTCTACCTCGACCTCACCCGGCTCGCCGAGTCCCGCCGGCCGGCGGTGCCGGAACGGACCGGCATCTACTACAGCAAGATGGCCGTGCTTGACACGTATGAGCTCCTGCGTCAGCTGATCGACGCGACGGACCACCTCGTCGGCGTCATCGTGGTCGCCGTATTGCCACCCGAGTTGGTCACCGACGAGAACCGTGGACTGCCTTCGTACGCCGCGCTGCAGCTGCGCGTTGCTGACGAGGTGCGCGACCGGCGTCGGGTCAACCCGTACGCCTCGCTGGTCCGACTCGAGGTCCGATTGGAGGCAGTGCGATGAGCGCTGACGCCCGTCCGTCTGAGCTGACCTGGGATGCCGAGCGGCTCAGCCAGCGGCGCGCTGTCGAAGCGCTCCGCAGCGGGGTGCCCAACGCGGATGCCGTCAGCGCGCTTGGATCCGGTCAGAGCGGCGTGGAGGACCGGTTTTCTGCGCTGCTCGAGCGGGTGGCCGACCAGCGGGGTGGTGTGCGGGAGCGGGGTGGTGTGCGGGAGCGGGGTCGCGCGGGCGAGCGCGCCTCGCTGCTGCTAGGGGCGGGGTTCGGTGAGGGCAAGAGTCACCTCCTCACGCACCTGGGCCATCTGGCGACCTCGGCTGGATTCGTTGTCTCGACGGTGGTCATCAGCAAGGAGACGCCGCTCTACGATCCTGCGAAGGTGCTGCGCGCAGCGGCCGCCTCAGCTGTCGCTCCCGACGGGTCGCGCGACGTGGTCGCAGAGGCGGCGGCTGCGCTCGACCCCGACAGCGCGGCATACGCCGACCTTCTCCGTTGGTTGCGCGGTCCTGGTCAAGACCTCAACGAGCGGTTTGAGGCGACCCTGCTGCTCCACCAGCGGCTCGGCACCGAGTCATCGGGCGGTGACGAGGAGTTCATCGACACCATCGTGCGGTTCTGGTCGGGCGATCCGCTCCCCGTACCCGAACTACGGCGACAGCTCAAAGCTATCGGCGAGGCCAAAAGCTTCTCCTTCTCACCCGTCAAGGTCCGCGAGCTGGCGCGCGAGCGGCTGCGCTTTCTGCCCCGGCTGCTGCATGCGGCGGGTCACCCCGGTTGGGTGATTCTGCTCGATGAGGTCGAGCTCATCGGGAGATACTCCTTGCTGCAACGGGGTCGGGCCTACGCGGAGCTCACCCGCTGGCTCGACGGCGATGCGAACGACATGGGCGACCCGGTTGTTGTCGTCGGGGCGATGACGGACGACTTCGAGGCGGCGGTGCTCCACGGGAAGAACGACCTTGAGGTGCTGCCAGGACGCCTGAGAGACAAGCAAACTGAGGAGTACCTCGAGATGGCGGCCCTCGCCGAGGCGGGTATGCACCACATCGAGCGGGACCTCGTCCATCTGGTGCACCCGGACGCCGCGGAGCTTGACCGCGCCTACGCCACCCTCCGTCGGCTACACGGCGACGCCTATGGGTGGAAGCCGCCGCACGTGCCGGGACTCGAGCGGCTCGGGGCGACCCGGATGCGGCAGTACGTCCGGGCGTGGATCAACGAGTGGGATCTGGTGCGGATGGACCCGGCCTACAAGCCGAGCACCGAGGTTGTGGAACTGGAGTCTGGCTATGACGAGTTGACGGAGGACGACGAGGCGGGGACCTGACCAGTACTGCGCGGCGAGGCATGTCGCTTTTCTACGTCAGGACAGCCGACGCCGACGTAGGTTGAGGAGGTGGCGGAAGCGTGGGTTGACACCAAGGACGGGACCCTGACATGACCCCCCCTGTTCTCCTAGGCCGCGCGACGTCACCCCAAACACGCGTTGGCGATCCAGCAGGTTCTGAGAGACTCTCGACGTTCACTCGCGGCATCTCCATCGCTACGCAGACGAGCTGCAGGACGCTCTGGGTGTCACCGTCAACGATGGTGGGCTGGGCACGGCGATCAATCGGGAGGCGTCACCAGCGGCTGGACGCAACGGCTCCGGACGTGTTCGCAAACTGCCCTCGGGTCATTTGCAGGCCGATGCACCGGCCCCCAATACCTACCCGAGGCGAGGACGTTCCAAACCAAGGGCCACGCCCAGGCGTGGCCCTTGGCCGCTCCGCTGATCCACGCGCCCGGGGCGAAGGTGCCTCGTCCGGCTGGCGAGGGACGAATAGTCTGAGGGCACTCTCAGCTTCGTGGCTGGTGCTTTGTGCGTGTCCTGTCGGTGGCGCCCAGCCGCGCCCCTGCGAGCAGGGCGACCAGTGCCGTCATGGCTGCCAGCCCCTCAAAGGCCGCACTCAATGATTTCTCGAGGAACCACACAGGCTCGTACATCGCGGGAAGCGGCCCCAAGGGGGGGATGTCGACATAGCGGTAGAGGACGACGGCAACAACAGCACCGAAACTGACTGCGAATGCGGAGATCAGGGCGGGGCGGCTTCCGCGCCAGATCACCCAGCCCGCAACGATGAAGGCCAACACGCCTTGGATGCGGAACAGGTTTCCCGCGCCGATGCCGCCCGGTGCGGATTGCTGGTAGCCAGGCGCGAGCCGTAGATGAATGACAGCATCGACCATCAGTGACACCGCGACGACCACGCGCAGCATCAGCGGCACGAACTGCCCTGTGGTGCGGTGCTCGGTGGCGGTCGAGGCGGTGCTCACTTGACGACCAATGTGCTGGTCATGTTTCCGTGGAACGAGCAGACGAACGGGTAGCTGCCGGGCTTGCTCGGCGCGGTCAGCGTCGCCGTCCCGTTCGGGTCGACCTTGACGTCGAACCCGCCGGCCTCGGACGTGACCGTGTGGGCCTGGGCGTCGGCGTTGGTGATGCTGATCTTGGCGCCGGGCGCTACCGAGGCAGGCACCTTGAAGGCGAAGTCCTTGATCGAGATGACGGCCTCCGCGGTGTCAGCAGTCGCCGAAGGGGACGGGGCCGGCTGCTCGGTAGCGGGGCTCGACGTCGACGAGGTGGGCATCGATGACACGGACGAGGTCGAGGATGATGCCCCGGTGTCGGTATTCGACGAGCCACAGGCCGAAAGGCCCAGGGCCAGCGCCGGAATGAGTGCGAGGAGCGTGATCTTGCGGGTCATGGGGATGCCTCCGGATCGGGCGACCGAGACGACGGCCACGGCAAGGAGTTCGGTGCAGAGCCCCAACCGGATTGTCCGCAACGCCCTGCGCCCTGCCTTGGTTCCACGATCGGTGGTGAGCCGAGATCGGACTTGAGATCCCAATAGAGGCCTGGGCCCGACGTGGGAGATCGGGCCCGCGCCACCGAGCAAGTCCGTTCAGGACATCATCACCCGACCACACCCTGGAGGCTGCGGGCATCGGCTTCACCACACGCCAGGCCATACGCTCCTGACCCCGTCCGGCGTCATGCCCACGCCCCGGTACGACGGTGTATGACGGCCCGCGCCGCCCTGCACGGAATCCCGAGCCAATCCGCTGGGTTGGTGGCTCCGAACTCCTTGGGTCAGCGCGACCGCGACGACGGGTCCACTGGGCCCATGAACAAGGGAGTTCCCGCAT
>JBDSVV010000293.1:0-6439 GCA_039927035.1 Ornithinibacter sp.
CTGCGCCCGGATCGGTCAACGCATCCTCGCCCTCACCGCCGCGATCTGGCACAACGACAGCATCGGCGCCCCCGTCCTACGCTCCCTCACCGCCTACGACCACTGAACCCGGGAATCACTCATCTAGGCGGCAAAGGACCTCTGGCACCAGCTCTCGCGACGATTCTCGAGCGACGACCACCAGCACGATGGCTCGTGCGCGACCGGGGCCCTTCCGTCATATACCCCCGATGGACCGGCATTTCCTCTGACCCCTGTCGCGGTCTCGGAGGCCAAGGTCGCCGCCTCCAACCTGATCAAGGGCACCACGACCACCCCGGACTACGCCGGAGTCCCCACCGCCGTCTTCAGCATCCCCGAGCTCGCCCGCGTCGGGATGCTCGAAGCCGAGACCAAGGAGCACGGGATGGACCTGACCGTCCGCTACTCAGACACCAGCCTCTGGTACGCCAACTACCGCATCGGCGAGAGCACCGCCGCTGCCGGGTCCTCATCGACCGATCGACGGACCAGATCGTCGGCGCTCACCTGTTGGGACCCGAATACGCCGAGCTGGTCACCACCTTCGGCCTCGCCATCAACCTCGGACTCACCACCCGCCAACTCAAGTCGGCCCACGCCTGCCCACCCCACCGTCGGATCCGACCTCGGCTCGGTGCTCTAACCGACGCGGCGCCGCCCCAGGCGCCGCAAGCACCCCCCCGACCACAATGGCCCGGCCACTGGCGACGAGAGTCCGACACAAGCATCGCGATGCCTTCATTGGCACCGCCCCGACGACTGCCCGCTGCCGTCTGCCGCGAAACGCAGACCCGAATCCATGCCTGGTGGCGCCTGATGACCCCGCCGGGTCGCAACTTCAGCCACCGCGAAACTCCCGCTGTTCGGCACGAGTTTGACGAAGGCTGGTACGCATCCTCCCCGTGGTCGCACGGACGGTCGGCGCCACCCTGCTCCATGCGGGCTGCGATGACCGGGCGCCAGACCGGGGTCCCGTTCGGGGGAATGCCGAGGGGCAGAGCACCGTTAGGGCACTGTCGGTGGGCTGTTGCACACTTGTCCTCGGCAACCTCGACCGCCCTGCGCGCCGGATGGCTGACGGCCAATGCCGACGCGGCACCGACCACCTTTCCGACACTCTCGACATGGAGCCCACGTGTCAACTGCCCCCGCGCACCTCGCGCCCCCCGAGTACCCCGACAAGATCGACGGCGCCGTTCTGAAGGTCGCGGGTGTCGTTGTCCTCGGCGCCATCATGTCGATCCTGGACATCACCGTGGTCAACGTCGCCCTGCCGACATTCCAGCGGGTCTTCGCCGACGGTGGCGAGCCGCTGGCCTACTCCGCCGTCGCCTGGACCGTCACCGGCTACACCCTGGCGCTCGCGACGGTCATCCCCCTGACGGGGTGGGCCGCCGACCGGTTCGGCACCAAGCGCCTCTACATGCTCGCCCTGTTGCTCTTCACGCTCGGTTCCGCTTTGTGCGCGTCGGCCTCGAGCATCGAGATGCTCGTGGTGTTCCGCGTACTCCAAGGCCTCGGTGGCGGCATGCTCATGCCGCTCGGCATGACGATCCTCACCCGTTCCGCCGGGCCTGCCCGCATGGGTCGCCTGATGGCGATCCTCGGCGTGCCGATGCTGCTCGGCCCGATCTTCGGCCCCATCCTCGGCGGCTGGCTGATCGAGAACGCGTCCTGGCACTGGATCTTCCTCATCAACGTGCCGATCGGTGCCACTGCGCTGGCCTACTCGTGGAAGGTCCTGCCGAGCGACGATCCGGTGCCGTCGGAGTCCTTCGACTGGGTCGGCATGGCCCTGATGTCCCCCGGTCTCGCGCTCTTCCTCTACGGAATCTCCTCGATCCCGGGCGAGGGTACGTTCTTCGCGGCGAAGGTGCTGCTCCCCGGCATCATCGGCTTGGCCATGGTCGCGACCTTCGTGGTCTACAGCTTCAAGCCCAAGCACCCGCTGCTGGACCTGCGGCTGTTCCAGAACCGTAACCTCACCATCTCGATCGTCACGATGTTCCTCTTCGCGGCGGCCTTCTTCGGCGGTCTGCTCCTGGTGCCGACCTACTTCCAGCAAGTGCGAGGTGAGTCCCCGGTCAACGCCGGCTGGCTCATGGCCGTGCAGGGCCTGGGCGCCATGATCACCATGCCGATCGCCGGGGCTCTGGTGGACAAGCTCCCGGTGGGGCGGATCGTCCCCGTGGGGCTGCTGCTCATCACCGGCGGCATGTTCGCCCTCACCCAGCTGAGCGCGACGACGAGCTACACGTACATCCTCATCGTGCTCTTCGTCATGGGTCTGGGCATGGGGGCGACGATGATGCCGCTGATGACCTCGGCACTGAAGACGCTGACCGCCCACCAAGTGGCCCGCGGCTCCACGCTGCTCAACATCAGCCAGCAGATCGCCAGCTCCATCGGTGTCGCGATCATGTCGGTCGTGCTGACAAACGGCCTGAACAACAACGAGCTGCTCACCCAGGCCCAGGGCTTCCAAGAGGCCTCGGGCGGCGCGCCGGACCCAAATGCCGTGCCCGGGCTGCTCGCACAGTTCCCCGCCGTCGCCGAAGTGCTCACGCCCTTCGGTGACAACCTCCAAGCCGGGATGGCGGCGCTCATGTCCGCGGTGTCCGAGGCCATGGCCAGCGCCTTCAGCACCACCTTCTGGGTGGCGGCCATCCTGGTGACGCTCACGCTGATCCCCGGGGCGTTCCTCCCCCGCAAGCACGAGGAGTCCCACCTCCTCGATGACGAGGACGCCGCAGAGGTGGCGCCCCCGGCCATGCTGCACTGACGCACCCTTCGCACACCCCCGATGCCGGTCCCCGCTTCCGCGGGGCGGGCATCGGCCATGCTGGGCTCATGCGGCCCGGCCCCCACAACGCGATCACCGACGTCACCGGCATCCGTGTCGGCCACACGACGCGGGACGAGCCCGGCTGGCTCACCGGCGTGACAGTCGTGGTCCCGCCTTCCCGCACGGTGGGCGGCGTCGACGTGCGCGGCGGGGGGCCGGGCACCCGCGAGACCGACCTGCTTGATCCACGCAACCTCGTCGACGCGGTCGACGCCGTGGTGCTCGCCGGTGGCAGCGCCTTCGGGCTGGCTGCCGCCGACGGGGTGGCGTCCCGGGTGTATGCCGCTGGGCTGGGTTGGCCGGTCGGGCCTGCCCCGCAACGGGTTCCGATCGTCCCCGCGGCGATCCTCTTCGACCTCGGCCGCGGAGGGGTCTGGCTGCACCACCCTGGACCGCAGGACGGGGCCGACGCCTACGACCGGGCGGTGGGCGGGCCGGTGCCGGAGGGCTCCGTCGGTGCGGGGACAGGAGCGGTGGCCGGTGGGATGCGCGGAGGTGTCGGCACGGCATCCGCGCTGCTCTCCTCAGGAACCACTGTCGGCGCCCTGGTCGTCGTGAACTCCGTGGGTTCCCCGATGGCACGCGGCGGCAGCCTTTTGGGAGCGGGCCTGGCCCGCGCCGACGATCGCCTGGAGCTGCCCACCCCGGACACCACCGCCGTGAAGCAGCACTGGCAGGCTCGCGCTGCGGAGACCGCCGCACTCTCCGCAGGCCGGGCGACCACGCTCGCCGTGGTTGCGACCGATGCCCGGCTGACCAAGGCCGGGTGCCAGAAACTCGCCGGCGTGTCCCACGACGGCTTCGCGAGGGCAATCTCACCGGTGCACACCGCCTACGACGGCGACACGGTGTTCACCCTCGCGACCGGTGCGCGCCCGCCCGTCTCGGGGATCGACGAGGTCGAACTACAGACCGCGGCCGCCGACTGCGTGACGGTCGCGATCCTCCGCGCCGTGCTCGCGGCCACGTCCGTCGACCGCAGTGCCGTCGGCGGCGCGACCCTGGGGTCCTACCGCGAGGTGGTCAGACCGCGCTGAGCGGGTGGATCGCCGGGGGCACGGCGAGGTGGTCGGCGGTGGCCCCGAGGGCAGACGCGATGTGCTCGCTCGCCATGTGCTGGTCATGGTCTGACTGTGCCTCCCACGACTCGACGGTCACGAAGGTGCCCGGCGCGGCTGCGGACTCGTACAGCTCATAGCTTCGACACCCCGACTCCGCGCGGGTGGGATCGACGAGGGACTGGAGAGCCTCTCGGACCGGACCCTCCGACCCTGGCTTGGCGACGATGACGGCAACAACGGGGAGGTCGGACACGGTTGACTCCTTGGAAAGACGGCGGGTAGGCCCCCTGAGCGTGCCACGACATCCGGGCTGCGTGGGGGAACCGGACGAAGGCGCCGGAGCCGGTGAGCCCCGGAGCCCCTCAGTCCTGCGCGGAGGGAACCCGCGCGTTCGGGCCCGTCGGCCCTTCCTGCACGCTCCCGGACTCACCGTCCGGCTGCCCGGCCACGGCCTGGTCGTCGCTGATCGGTGTGTCGGCGTCCCGGGGGTCCATCCGCTGGGTCTCCGACACCTGGCCCTGCTCATCTGCGCTCATGGCACCGACGGTAGCCGCAACCGCCACGCGGTGAGCGTTCAGCCCTGGGAGTAGTTGGGTGCTTCGACGATGCCGGTGATGTCGTGCGGGTGGGACTCACGCAGCCCGGCGGTGGTGATCCGGATGAAACGGCCGCGGGCCTTGAGCTCGGGCACGGTGTGCGCCCCAACGTAGAACATCGACTGGTGCAGCCCCCCGATGAGCTGGTGGGCGACGGCCCCGACCGGGCCCCGGTAGGCGACCTGACCCTCGATGCCCTCGGGGACGATCTTGTCGTCTGAGGTGACGTCGGCCTGGAAGTAGCGGTCCTTGGAGTAGGACTTCTTGCCACGCGAGGACATCGCGCCGAGCGAGCCCATCCCGCGGTAGGCCTTGAACTGCTTGCCGTTGATGAAGACCAGCTCGCCGGGCGACTCCTCACAGCCGGCAAGGAGCGAGCCCACCATGACCGTGTCGGCGCCCGCGACGAGGGCCTTGGCGATGTCGCCGGAGTACTGCAGCCCACCGTCGCCGACGAGTGGGACACCGGCAGGGCCGCACGCGAGGGAGGCCTGGTAGATCGCCGTCACCTGGGGGACCCCGACCCCGGCGACGACGCGGGTCGTGCAGATCGAGCCCGGCCCCACCCCGACCTTGACGCCGTCGACTCCTGCGTCGATGAGCGCCTGGGCACCAGCCCGGGTGGCGATGTTGCCGCCGATGACCTGCACGTGCCGGGTCGCGGGGTCCTTCTTGACCCGCTCGATCATCTCGAGGAGGAGCCGTGCGTGGCCGTGGGCGGTATCGACGACGAGCACGTCGACGCCAGCGTCGATGAGCGTGGTGGCCCGTTGCCAGGCCTCGCCGAAGTACCCGACGGCGGCGCCGACGAGCAACCGCCCGTCGGCGTCCTTGCTGGCATCGGGGAACTGCTCGGACTTCACGAAGTCCTTGACGGTGATCAGTCCGCGCAACCGACCCTGGTCGTCGATGATCGGCAGCCGCTCACGCTTGTGCTGGCGCAGCAACAGTGTCGCCTCGTCGTTGCTGATGCCGACCTGCCCCGTGATCAGGGGCATCGGAGTCATGACGTCGCGCACCATGGTGTGCACCCACTCCGCGACGGGCGTGAAGCGAAGGTCGCGGTTGGTGACGATGCCGAGCAGGTGGTCGCCGTCGTCGACGACGGGGAGGCCGGAGACGCGGTAGCGCCCGCAGATCTCGTCGAGCTCCTCGAGGGTGGCGTCCTGGCCGATGGTGACGGGGTTGGAGATCATCCCGGTCTGGGTGCGCTTGACGAGGTCGACCTGGTAGGCCTGGTCCTCGATCGAGAGGTTGCGGTGCAGGATGCCGATGCCGCCGTGGCGGGCCATGGCGATGGCCATCCTCGCCTCGGTGACGGTGTCCATCGCGGCCGAGATGAGCGGCACCGCGATGGAGATCTCCTTGGTCAGCCGGGCCGTGGTGTCGACCTCGCTGGGGATGACGTCGGTCTCACCGGGCTGGAGGAGCACGTCGTCGTAGGTGAGCCCGAGCTCGCCGAACGGGGATGCCGGCGACGGCTCCGCAGACCGTGCCCCCACCATGGTGCCCGCCCGAAGGGGCGTGGCCGACTCGACGTGGGCAGGCTCGTGCGCCGCGCTGACGCTGCTCGCAGGGATGCTGGTCTCGTCCAGTCCGAGGCTCATTGGCCGATTCTACGTCGTCCCCTCGCCTGCCCGGACCGCCCGCCCAGCCACGCCGGAGCCACCTCGCCCTCCCTCGCCAGCCGACCGGCATCCGGGCCCCGTCGGCGGTCCCCGCTGTCCATCGGTCGGGACTGCCCGAGTTCTTGACCAACTCCATACCAAAGCATTGCCCACGCTGTACCAACCCATTCCTATCGTGAAGGTCCAGCCGCTCGGGGAAGTGGCCCGTGCGCGCGTGGAGGTTCAGATGGCCGAGATCACCCGGCTCCCAGGTCCGGTTGCCGAGCGGTGGGACTGGCAGTTCCAGGG
>JBDSVV010000294.1:0-8235 GCA_039927035.1 Ornithinibacter sp.
CCTACCTACCCACCGGGCTCATGGGCGGCACCGCCGAAGACGCCCTCGACACCGCCTGCGGCCTCTACCTCAGAGACCCCACCGCCTGGACCTGAACCCCCGACGAACTTACGACCGTGACCACTAGCTGGGCGGGCTGGCTAGCTAGCCGGGCAGCGCTACCGTCGCGAACGTCTGGCTTTCGGTCATGACACATAAAATGATGACCATCTCTTGGTCCACGAGATCTTCGAGCGCGTCACCTGCTGATGCAGCCGTGCCAGGCCGTCCCAAACGTCCTGCCATCAGCGTGAGGTGTTTAGCGTCAAGGGGGTGTGCGGGTGCCCGTGTCTCGTCGTCGGTCCCGGCATAGCGGTAATCGAGGTGTGCTCGGCAGCGTGTGGTCGGGTTGTGTCGACGACGGGACGGGGCGGCCTGTGACGAGAGACGAGATACCGGGTGGTTCTCAACGCCGCGGAAGGCTCGCCCCGCCCCAGCCCTTGGGGATGCGTCAGGCTGATGTGCCGGTGGGCGCGTATCTGGCTATACGGCAGCCACCTCGAACGATCGAATGCCGTGGACGGCGACGGCGGGATCGCACGCCTCTTGGTGGGTGATGACGTAGTGGAGCGGGCGCAGGATCGCCCCACACGGCCCGACATGCTGCGGCGCGCAGCAACGGTCGCCCGCCGCCGGTCACTCGGGCCCGGCCGCTAAAGGTGCCCGACTTTCCTTCCCGCGGGGCCAGGCCGGAGTGTTTGACCACAGCCCTGGCGGAGGTGAACCGGTTCAGGTCGCCGGTCTCGGCCAGGATCGCCGCGGCACCGACCGGGGAGAGCCCATCGATGGAGCAGGCAAGCTCGGTCAGCTCCAGGTCGTCCAAGACGGCCACCATCCGCGCCTCGGCGTCGGCCAGCTTGGCCTTGGCGTGGTCCCCGTCCTGGATCACCCAGGCGATCCGTTCGAACGCGGGCCGCCGATGTGCCCGGACGCCGGCCTCGTCGGTCAGGCGGCGAACAGCGTGCGGACGATCCGAAGGCAGGGACGTTGCTTGCCGCGGCGAGTCACCTCGCGCCGTACGGCCTGCTCGAACCGGCCCGCCCCGAGGCGTCGGGTGCGAGCCAGGTTCCCGCCCTCACGCCCGATGACCACGGTCATTGCGGCGACCCAGGTGATCGACTTGAGCGGGTGCTTGGCCGCGTCCAGAGCGGCGGGCCGCCGCGCGATCAGCACGGCGTCCTTATCGTCGGTCTTGTCCGTCGTCAGGTCCTCGGACTTGCGCGCCCAGGCCGAGGCCGCCGGTTGCACGCACACCAATCGACAGCCCACGTGCCCGGGGGAGCTGGCCCAACACCCGCCACCGGTGCCCGGTCGGCTCACGCGCCACCGTCACCCCAGCAAACCCCGCCTTGGTCGCCCGTTCAGCGGACCAGTCCAACGCCGTACCCAGGTCCCAGGCCTTGACCCGGAAGGTGCGCCCGGCCAGGACATTGTGGTCGTGGTCGATGACCACGACCATCTGCTTGCGATCAGCGAGGTCGATCCCGACGATCGCGTTGCTGACCCGGACCGCCGCCCGCAACCTCAACAGGGGCGCGTTGCGGTTCCGATCCCCACGAGTGACACCACCACCGTTACTCATCGAACGTCCTCCTCCTTGCAACTTTGGGACACCAAGCCCGACTAGCGCATCAGGAGGACGTTCCCAACGCCAGACCAAAGACGCTCAACGCCTTCTCCCGCCCCACTGATGACGCCCGACAAGCATCCGGGGATCGTGACCACGCGCCCGGCGGCTACCCGGTACAACTGGTCCGCTGGAAGGCGGCGGTATGCCGCACCTCGGCGCCGGCTTCCCCCGCGCAGTTGACGTCCCGGTGGCCGCGAGGGAGGGTAGTGCGCCTCAGACCTCGAGGACACGCTCGAGGCGTTTTGTGCGTGAGTGAGTGTGCTTGAAGGAGAGATGACCGTGCGTCGCAACCTATTCGTCGTTCTGGTGGGATTGACCTGCCTGCTTGCTGGGGCGGTGGGGGCTGGGCCCGCCTCCGCGATCACCAACGGCAGCTTGGATGGCGAACGCCATCCTGCGGTGGGTGGGCTGGTCAGCCCGACCCAGTACTCCGACGGCACCTGGATCTACTGTTCGGGCACGCTCATCTCATCGACGGTTTTCTTGACCGCCGCGCACTGTGGTGAGAACGGCGAGCCGGTACTGGTCACGTTTGACGCCGATTACAAGGACGGCGACACGGTCTACAGCGGCACGTTCTACGCCGACGCCGCTTACCCGGGGACATCGGCCGATTCACATGACATCGCGGTGGTCAAGCTCGATATGAATGTCGAGGGCATCACGCCTGCGCTGCTACCGACCGCGGGGTCGCTCTCCAGCCTGCCCAAGAGTCAGACCTTGACTTCGGTCGGCTACGGCGCCTACAAGGTGACGAACTCTCCGGGCGGCCACCAGTACCTCTACGACGACCGTCGTATGGTCGCTGTCGGGACCCTCAACGCCATCAACAAGGCCTGGCTGCGGATCTCGATGAACCGCAGCACCGGCGACGGCGGCACGTGCTACGGCGACAGCGGCGGGCCGAACTTTCTCGGCCAGACCGATGTCATCGCGGCTCTCACGATCACCGGCGATGCCGTCTGCCGGGCCACCAACGTGACTTATCGGCTCGATACCGCCTCAGCGCGCAGCTTCCTCTCGCCGTACGTCACCCTTCCTTAGGCGAGGTTGGCGCACCCAGATCTCGAGTTGTTTTCGGGCCGAACGCTGTTCGGAACGGCCGATACTCACGCGGCGACGGATCGGTGTCCGCGCTCTCGGAGAGCGTCTCCAAGAGCGCGTTGACTTTCCCCATGAGGTCCAACGCCGCCTGACTGCGCGCCAGCTCCGCGTCGGCCTTGGTCGCCCGCGCCGTCAACGCCGCGATCTGAGCATCACGAGGATCCCGCCGAGCCCGCCGTCCCAGACCCTCCTGGCCGCCGGCGTTCCGGGCGCGGCGCCACTCGATCACGTGCGAGGAATACAACCCCTCCCGGCGCAGGACCTCACCCCGCTGCCCACGCGGCGCGGCCTCGTACTCGACCAAGATCGCAGCCTTGTACTCAGCTGTGAACACCCGCCGCTTGGGCCGGTCACCCCGAGGTCCCATGACCCCATCATCGTTGGCGAGATCCGCCGTCGTCATCGTCATCTTCTTCAACCAATCACGCCCCATGCAATGGGAAGGACATCACCCGACCTGTCTCACCTGATTCTGACGCACAGGGCACCCCCGCCAATCCCACTGCGATGAAGGCAGTGGAGATTCCGATGCCCATCGCGAGCCAGCCGAAGGACTGCGCGTAGCTGAGGGTCTCGATGGCGGCTGAGTTCTTATCCTCGGCGGCCTAGAGCAGGGCCCGTCCCAGGTCAGACTCACCCGTCGGGGCAGAACTACAGGCCCTGAGAACAAGGACCGCAGCGAAGACGAACTTGCGTGTCCAGACGGCCACCTTGAGTACCCCTCAGCCCACCACGAACGGGTAGCCGCCGGCGAAGACGGACGCTGAGTGCCCCATGCAGCGTGAGGATGACGCGGCCCCGTTTGGCCGTCAATGCGGTGCGTCCTATGCCCACTCACCACTCGGTCGCCAGCACGCGGACGCTTCCACATCAGCGTGTCGCGGTTACCGGATTTTGCGGCCAATCGTGTTGACGAACGAGCCGGATCCTTCCCCGTAGATGTACTTTACCGCTGAAACCGCGCCTAGCATGTCAGCATGAGTGAGATCACCGTGAGCGACGCACGTGCGCGACTGGCCGACGTGGTGGACGCCGCACGCGTGGGGCATGACCCGGTCTACCTCACCCGGCGAGGTCAGCGGGTGGCCGCGGTGATCGATGCCGACGACCTGGACCGCCTCATCGCGGCCGCGGAGGACCTGGGTGACATCGAGGCCGCACAGGCTGCCCGCGCCGAGATCGCAGCGGGTGAGCCAGCGATCCCGTGGGAGGAAGTCAAGACGGACCTGGGGCTGGCATGACCTACCAGGTCCAGATCTCCCCAGCCGCGCTGCGGCAACTACGCAAACTAGATTCACCTGCCAAGCGCCGGATACAGGCGGCGATCGAACTGCTCAGCAACGAGCCGAGACCCAGCGGCGCGAAGAAGCTCGTCGGCGGTGAGGAGGCATGGCGGGTCCGCACCGGTGACTACCGGATCGTGTACGAGATTCACGACAACGTCCTCCTCGTCCTGGTCCTCGCCGTCGGACACCGCCCCGACACTTACCACCGCCGTTGAGCAGACGTCCGCTCCTGCCGCATCGCACGTGCACATCGGCGCGTGAGTGACCGGTTCTCCAGCCCAGTTCGGGTTCCGTCGGGGTCCGGAATACGGCTGACCTTGATACGCAAGGTGTCCAGTATCGTCTGCGAACTGCATCCGAGCATCGTCTGACCGCCGCGTCCCCACCGTCCCGGCGCCCGATGCGCTCCCACAGGCCCCAGATCGCGGAGGTCAGGCCAGCGCTCGCCTGGATGTTCACGAAGAGGGTCTGCCCGTTGGGGCTGAACGTCGACCGCGCGAACTCCTCGCCGAAATGCGGGGCGCCATCGCTCGCCCGCCGCAGGCGGTTGAGGGCGATGTCTCACAACTGACCTCCGCGCGAGTCCGCGGATGTGGTTGTCCCCGCTGCCGTCCTCGCACACGACGAGGGTGCCTCGGCGGCTCGTCGTGATGTTGTCCGGAAGGTCGAAGGTCTCCTTGCCCGGCGACTCGTAGACGAGGAAGAGCCGCTCCGACCGCGTGTTATAGCCCCACTCCTAGCCGAACCGGGTGCCGTAGCCGCTGCGGTTTGTCCCGTCCAAGACCGCACCCCCGCCCTGGGTGGAGGTGAAGTACACGACACCCTTGTGGAAGATCGTGCCCTCGAGGCGTGAAAAGCCAGCGACTCCCTGCGCCCGGCCCTGGTCGCCGACGTGCACCGCGAGGTGCTCGCCGCGGGCCCGACGAGAGCCGCCGATCCCCACCGAAGGTAGGGCAACGCTGCACCCCGAGCAGTGGCCCCTGATGGGGCTCGCGCTCAACACTGTCGCGACGTCGGTCAGCGTGGAGAGCATCATGCTCCTCCCCCCATGGCGCTCCACGTCCTCGGGGGGAAGCCATGCACCGCACCGGCAAACGAACATCAGCCGAGCGGCCGCCACCACCCGCATCGCCCCGAGCGCCATCGGCCGTTCGGATGCACCTGCCAAGCGGTTCGGCCAATAGTAAAGAAAACTTCCGCAAAAGGTAAAGGACTGGTCAAGAAATGTTTACGTTTCCTTTACCATTAGGGAACCCGCTCAAGCCGAGCGCGTGCTTGGACGACGGAACGGGAGAGCAATTTCGCGCTCCCACACAGCGAGTGGGGGTCCCCAAACCATAGTGCGGCGCACGTCGTGGCTGCCGGAAGGACCACTCACGGCATCACCACCCTCGTCGGGACATACAGCACCGCGGCCTTGAGGCACCAGTTCGGCCAGTAGCCGGGCCCGGCTCGCACGGCGCCTGTGGACTCAGACGAGCCCTCGGTCACGTATCGGACGCGCAGCTCCTCGCTTCGCGGTGATCTCGCATGCCCGGCCGCACCCGACCCCTTTGAGCCTGCATGGCTCGCCGGGAAACCCCGCAGCACCCACCTCCGACACACAGGAGACACCATGAAGCGCACCCTGCTGACCGTCCCGGTAGCCCTCGCCCTCGCCGTGCGCGAACCACCGCCCGACCGTGACGCCGGAGCCGCATGGGCCGGGGACTGGTACGACCGCGACGACCTCGCCGCGATCCGCCGCGCACTCGAGGCCGACGAACCGGCCGAGCTCGACCAACGCACCTACACAGGCCAGTGGCGCGCGTGTGAAGCGCCCCGCCTCGTAACCACCGGAGCGCGCCCACGGTGCGCTGACCACGCGAAAGAGGCATGACATGAACCGCATCCGCACCGCTGCCCTGGCCGCACTCGCAGCCGCCGCAGCCATCATCGCCACCGCCATGCCCGCCAACGCGGCAGTCGTGGCCAGCGATCCGCCGATGGGGTTGATGATCCAAGTCTCGACCCTCGCCCCCAGCACCACGCCGGCCAAGCTCAAGGAGTGGATGGTCGCGGTCAGGAAGGATCACCGCGACCCGAGGAAACCGGGCTACGTCAACAACCTCGTCTTGCAGGACATCGCAGACGTCAACGGCACCCTGCTGACCCCGTACCTCGACGTCATCGCCCCCTTCCTGCCGGGCGGCGCGACACCCGCATTCACGAAGGTGTCCATCGGTGGCGCAGAAGATCAGGTGTGGACGGGGCCGGGCAGTAAGTATGTCGAGGGCGTCCAAGACCCCGCCTTCCGGGAGCGCAACGTCTCGCTCTCCGTGTCGACGGGCAAGGCGTTCAAGGCGCGCTACCCGAAGGTCCGGTTCGACTGGTACATCCCCTACGAGGCGAACGTTGGCGCGTTCTGGGACTACCGGATCGAACAGGGTTACCTCGCCTATATCAACGACATGACCACGAGGCTCTCCGCGGTCAAGTCGGGCAGCTTCAGCTGGTCGCCCTCGTTCTGGTCAACACCATCCCAGATGCCCACCTGGGCCATGACCAACCTGAGCGAGAACCTGACTCACTTTTTCCCGAACCTGCAAGCGCCGCTGACGGTCAACCTGCAGGACTTCGTCGGCCAGTCCGGCGGGGCGTCCACCCGCGAGGACGCCGTCGCGTGGGTCCGCTACCTCAACCGGTGGACGGCCCGCACGCAGATGAACGTCGAGCAGTTCGGCCTCAACGCGAGCGGCAACCTCGCCCCCGGCGACTCGGTCGAGGTCCCCGCGAGGAGCAAGTTCTACGTCAGTCAGGGCGTGCCGCTCGGCCCGTCATTCGATATCCGGTACTGGCACGCCCGTCTCTACGGGGGTGCTACGTCATGACCAGCATCGACCCGAGCACCATCCCTGACGGCACCGTTGTGAAGGGTGCTGATCAGTGCGGCCGGCGCGTCGTCAGCGTCACAGCGGACAGCGGAGCGAACCCAGAGCACGACCTCCCAGACGCGCCAGGACTCGAACGCTGGGGTTTGACCACGTGCAACTCGCTTTCCGGAAGTACGTGCGAGCAGCACACGGTGCGCTTCGACGTCTCGTACTTCAACGCGGCAAGTCAGAGCAACGAGCGCGGGCTGGCGTGCCACGAGTTCGGCCACTCGCTGGGGCTGACCCACCGCGACACCGAGAGCGGCTGCATGAAGATGTACGGCGCCCACCCCACGTACCTCACCGTCCACGACGAGTCCCACCTGAACGACGACTACTGAGGAGCGCCATGCGACGCCTGATCCCGGCCCCTGCGCCCATCACCGTACTTGTGGTCATCCTGACGGGTTGCACCGCCAGCGGTGACACCGCTGGCGTCGAACAGTTCCAAGGACGCCACTAGGCCGTGGCCCGAGCCAAGCCGTTCGACTCCTTTGTCGACTTGCTGCCTAACCCGACCTACCGGACGGGCGACGGGCCGCGATGGACGTTTCCGTCCTCGGTCGTCGTCGGGCGCTGCACGTCCGTCGAGCCGGGTCGGGCGTACTCGGCCGAGGATTCACCGAGCGGCCAAGCCGTCGGGCGACTTCGCGCACCGTTGGGCCTTGCCTCCGCAGGGTCGCGATCCGCTGCGCTCGGCACGCCACCGGTACCCCGTCTTGCGGGTGATCCCCACCTGCCTGCACGCGAGGACAGTGCCCACACCGGACAGCAACAGCTTCCAGTACTCGTCCTCGACCGCCAGCTGCCGTTTGCGTCCACGTCGTCCCATGTCCATGCTCCCTCTCCTACAGGAGCGTTTTGACGAGACCTAGAACCTGCCCGGCACCAGAGGGTCAGGATTCACCCGGCGCTGACAGAGATGGTCGCCCAGGTCGACTCGACCGGGAGGGTGTACCTACCCGCGCTCGAGGCTGTCCATGGCCATGGCAAAGTCCCCGCTGGTGGCCAGGTGAGGTCCCCACTGGTGGCCAAGTAAAAGTCCCCACCCTCTGCTCGTCGTGTCGAACGTGAGCTTGAGTCCCTAAGCGGTGACGGTGGCGGTGTCTAGCCAGTCACTGCCACCGCTCAGGAGCTCCATTGAAGAACATGAGGGACGAAATGGACATCAGCAACGCCTACCAGTTGGTGGGTACCTATCGTGGGGCTGCGGAGATCTGCGGCACCACGCACAAGACCGTCAAGCGCGTGATCGAGCGGATCG
>JBDSVV010000295.1:0-6086 GCA_039927035.1 Ornithinibacter sp.
CTCTTCGCCAAGCTCATCAAGAACATCGAGGTCGCAGCCCGCACCGGTGGTGGCGACCCCGTCGGAAACCCGACGCTCTTCGACGCCATCCAGAAGGCCAAGAAGTCCTCGGTGCCCAACAGCAACATCGACAACGCGGTAAAGCGGGGCTCGGGGGCGACCGCGGGCGGCTCCGACTGGGAGACCATCACCTACGAGGGCTATGCACCCGGCGGTGTCGCGGTGCTCATCGAGTGCCTCACCGACAACCGCAACCGGGCTGCCGCAGAGGTGCGCACGGCACTCACCCGCAACGGCGGAGCCCTCGCCGACCCCGGCTCGGTGAGCTATGTCTTCGACCGCAAGGGCGTCGTCGTGGTGCCGAAGGGGGACAGGAGCGAGGACGACATCCTCGAGATCGTCCTGGAGGTCGGGGCAGACGAGGTCAACGACCTCGGTGAGGCCTTCGAGATCATCTCCGAGGCAACCGACTTCGTCGCGGTGCGCACCGCGCTGCAGGAGGCCGGGGTCGACTACGACTCGGCCGAGGCGTCCTGGGTGCCGAACCTGCATGTTCCGCTGGACCTCGATGGTGCCAAGAAGATGATCCGTGTCGTTGACGCCCTCGAGGACTCAGATGACGTGCAGGACGTCTTCGTCAACGGGGACATCGCGGACGACGTCCTGGCCGAGCTCGACGACGAGGAGTGAACCACCTCGAGGTGCGTGTTGCTCCGTGACCGCGGCCCCCTCCGTGTGTAGCGTGGAGCACCGAACAGGTGTTCTAACCACGTCCGGATGAGCCGGGCGTCCAGGCCAGGAGGGAGCTCCCCGTGCGCGTCCTCGGCATAGACCCCGGTCTGACCAGGTGCGGCCTCGGTGTCGTCGACGGTCGACCAGGTCGCGCTGCGATGGTCGCCGTGGGGGTGGTGCGCACGCCGAGCAACGCCGATCCGGGGGAGCGGCTGGTGTTCCTCGAGCGCGAGGTGGAGGGCTGGATGGACCGCTTCCGCCCCGACGTGGTGGCAGTCGAACGGGTCTTCGCCGACGTCAACGTCGCATCCGTCATGACGACCGCCCACGCGACGGCGGTCGCGCTCCTCACCGCGAGCAAGCGCGGCATCCCGGTGGTCTTCCACACCCCGACGGAGGTCAAGGCGGCGGTGACGGGCAGCGGGCGGGCGGAGAAGGCGCAGGTGACAGCGATGGTGACCCGCATCCTCGGGCTCGAGGTCGCGCCGCGGCCCGCCGATGCCGCCGATGCGCTGGCCCTGGCGATCTGTCACGTCTGGCGTGGTGCAGCCACCGCCCGGCTCGACGCCCTGGTGGGACGGCCGTGATCGCGTCCGTGCGGGGCGTGGTGGCCCACGTCGGGCTCGACCGCGTCGTCGTCGAGGTCGGCGGGGTGGGCATGCTGGTGCACACCACACCGGCCACGGCCTCGGCGTGCCGCCGGGGGAGGGAGACCACGCTCGCGACCACTCTCGTGGTCAGGGAGGACTCGCTGACGCTCTTCGGCTTCGAGACCGCTGCGGAGCGGGACATGTTCGAGACGGTGCAGACCGTCTCGGGCGTCGGCCCTCGTCTGGCCCTGGCGATGCTCTCCGTCATGGGGCCCGACCAGCTGGCTGCAGCCCTGCGGGCCGGCGATGCCAAGGCGCTCACCACGATCCCCGGCATCGGTGCGAAGTCCGCGGAACGGCTCGTCCTCGAGCTGCGCGACAAGGTGGGTGCCGCGAGCACCCCGAGCGCGATCTTTTCCGGATCGGCCCGCGGCAGCGGTGGGGGAGCGTGGCGCGAGCAGGTCTCCGAGGCCCTCACCGGCCTCGGTTGGTCCGCGAAGCAGGCTTCCGACGCCCTGGACAAGGTCACTGCGGCAGCACCCGCGGACGCCGACATCGCGGCATACCTGCGTCTCGCGCTGCGGGAGCTGCGGCGATGACCACCGACCAGCCGGACGCCGGCGCCGCCGGGTTCTCGAGCGAGCTCCAGGAGGCGGACGGGTCCTATGACGCCACCGCGAGGGTGCTCGACGCGGCGAGCACCGACGACGACAAGATCGTCGAGGCCGCGCTGAGGCCCAAGCGGCTCGCGGACTTCCCGGGACAGGTGCGGGTGCGCGACCAGCTCGGCCTGGTGCTCGAGGCGGCCAGGCGCCGAGGGAGTGTTCCCGACCACGTCCTGCTCTCGGGTCCACCGGGGCTCGGCAAGACCACCCTCGCGATGATCGTCGCGGCGGAGCTGGAGCGCCCGCTCCGGGTGACGAGCGGGCCGGCGATCCAGCACGCGGGGGATCTCGCCGCGGTGTTGTCCTCGCTGGACGAGGGCGAGGTGCTCTTCCTCGACGAGATCCACCGGATGAGCCGGGCCGCGGAGGAGATGCTCTACCTCGCGATGGAGGACTTCCGGGTCGACGTCATCGTGGGCAAGGGCCCGGGGGCGACCGCGATCCCGCTCGAGCTCCCACCCTTCACCGTGGTGGGGGCGACCACCCGGGCAGGACTGCTCCCGGCCCCCCTGCGCGACCGTTTCGGCTTCACCGGTCACCTCGACTACTACGACGTCGCCGACCTCGTGACCATCCTGCACCGCTCTGCGAGCCTGCTCGGCGTAGAGGCCGACGAGCCCGGGATCGCCGAGATCGCCGGCCGCTCCCGCGGCACTCCGCGCATCGCCAACCGGTTGCTGCGCCGGGTGCGCGACTGGGCCCAGGTGCACGGCGCGGGGCACGTCGACCGGCACGCGGCCCGTGAGGCGCTCGCTCTCTTCGACGTCGACGAAGCGGGCCTGGACCGCCTCGACCGCGCCGTGCTGGAAGCGCTCTGTCGGCGCTTCGGCGGTGGCCCCGTCGGGCTCTCGACGCTCGCGGTGGCGGTCGGCGAGGAGTCCGACACCGTGGAGACCGTCGCAGAGCCCTACCTGGTCCGCGAGGGATATCTCGTGCGCACCCCGCGCGGCCGGGCCGCATCCCCGTTGGCTTGGCGACACCTCGGCCTGGAGCCCCCGCGACCGAGCGCACTGCAGGAGGTGCTGCCCCTTCCGAGGGAGGACGGCGATGGTGCGGGAACGGCCGGCCGTTTCAGCGGCTGAGTCACGGTCCGGTAACACCAGGCTGGGATCGGGGATCCGGGCACCACCGCGAGCAGTGTGTCGTTGGTGACGTGGAGGCCCGTCACCTAGACTCAGCCCTCGGCCCGGCGCGTCCGGGCCGTACCACTGCCTGCCACGAGCGGGCGACCTGACCCCGAAGGACCGATTCTCTGATGTTCACCGGTGCCGGACCCGGCTACCTCCTCGTTCTCGCTCTCCCGTTCCTGCTCCTCGTCTTCATGTTCGTGAGCCAGCGACGACGAGCCCAGCAGATCGCGGCCTTCCAGGGCTCGCTGGCCGTCGGGGACGACATCGTCACGACCTCCGGGCTCTACGCCACCATCGTGGCGCTGGACGAGAGCGTTGCGAGCATCGATCCCGGCACGGGGCAGACGTTGCGCTACGACCGACGAGCCATTGGTATGCGCGTCGGCGAGGGGACCTGAGATGGCAGCCGGAGCGCAGCGTTCCTACGCACGGCGGGCTCTCGTCGGGCTCTCCGTCTTCGCCATCGCGCTCGGGGGTCTGCTGGCCGGTGCGGTCTACTGGTCCGACGCCGGCCTGACCCCCAAGCTCGGCCTGGACCTCAAGGGCGGCACCCAGATCGTGCTGGAGCCCCGGCTGACGGGCAACCAGACCGTGTCTGCCGAACAGCTGACCCAGGCCCGAGACATCATCGTCCAGCGCGTCGACGCGGGCGGGGTGTCCGGCGCCGAGGTGACCACCCAGGGGGACCGCAACATCGTCGTGAGCATCCCCGAGGTGCCCAGCCAGGAAACTCGCGACGCGATCAGCAAGTCCTCCCAGCTCCAGTTCCGCCCCGTTCTCGCGATCGCGGCCGGCGCCCCGGTCCCTACCGGCACCCCGAGCCCGTCCGGGTCGGTCAGCCCGAGCCCGAGCACGTCCCCACCCTCGGTCGGCTCCCCGGCCCCGTCGCCGACCTCCACGGCCAACGCCGCCGTGCCGAGCTCGCTGGTGGGCGCTGTCACCCCTTCGCCGACCCCGTCGTCGAGCCCGTCCGCCTCAGCGACCCCGTCGGCCTCGGCCAGCCCGTCCGCCTCGGCCAGCCCGTCCGCATCCGCCAGCCCGTCCGCATCGGCGACCCCGGCGGCCGGTGCCACCCCGAGCGGTCCCACCGACCTCGCGTGGATCACGCCAGAGCTCCAACAGCAGTTCGAGGCCCTGGACTGCTCGAAGCCGGAGGCCCTCGACCGCATCGTCGACGACGCGAAGAAGCCGCTGGTCACCTGCGACACCGACGGAACCGCCAAGTACATCCTGGGCCCGGTCGCCGTCTCGGGCGACAAGATCAGCGACGCCACCGCCGGCTACCGCACCAACCAGCAGGGCGCTGTGACCAGCGAGGTCGAGATCGCCCTCAGCCTCAACGGCGAGGGCGCCAAGCAGTACGCCGACATCAGCCGAACGATGGTGACCCTCCCCGAGCCGCAGAACCAGCTCGCCGCCACGTTGGACTCCCAGGTCATCGTCGCCCCTCGGTTCAACGAGGCCATCCTCGACGGGCGCGCGAGCATCACCGGCGGGTTCACCCTCGATGAGGCGCGCTCGATCTCCGAGCAGCTGAAGTTCGGCGCCCTGCCGCTGTCCTTCGACGTGCAGACGAGCACCGACATCAGCCCGACGCTGGGAAGTGAGCAGCTGCGCTACGGCCTGATCGCGGGGCTGGTCGGTCTCCTCCTCGTGGTCGTCTACTCGATCCTCCAGTACCGCCTGCTCGGGCTGGTCACGGTCGCCTCGATCGCGGTGGCAGGGGGGTTGACCATGCTCATCGTCACGATCCTCGGGTGGTCCCACAACTACCGGCTCGACATGGCCGGCGTGACCGGGCTGATCGTCGCCATCGGGTTCACGGCAGACAGCTTCATCGTCTACTTCGAGCGGGTCCGTGACGAGCTGCGGGAGGGGCGCTCGCTGCAGAGCGCGGTCGAGACCGGCTGGAACCGCGCCAAGCGCACCATCCTCGCCGCCGACGGGGTGAACTTCCTGGCGGCACTGGTGCTCTACACCCTGGCGTCCTCCAACGTGCGAGGGTTCGCCTTCACCCTTGGCCTGACCACCCTCATCGACCTCCTCGTGGTCTTCCTCTTCACCCACCCGACGCTGGCCCTGCTCGCGCGCCGGCCGCTCTTCCGCGACGGCCACCCCTGGTCCGGCCTGGACCCCACCCGTCTGGGCGCCAAGACCACCCGGTATGCCGGTCGTGGACGCTTCGTCAGCGCCCCGCCCGCCGCCCGCGAGACCGAAGGGAGCCGAGCATGAACTTCGCCCAGTTCGGCAACGACCTCTACACCGGCAAACGGTCCGTCCCCGTCGTCGACCGCCGCCGCGTGTTCTACGCCGGCTCGGTCGTGCTCCTCGTCATCGCCCTGCTCGGCTTCGGCATCAAACACCTCAACCTGGGCCTGGAGTTCCGGGGCGGTTCGGAGTTCCGGGTCTCGGCCGCGGGCTCCACGGCGGACTACGAGCAGAAGGCCCGGGTCGTCGTCAGCGACACCGGCGAGACGAGCGGGGTCAACGTCACCAAGATCGGTGACGGCACCGTCCGGGTCCAGACCATCAAACTGACCGACACCGACGCCAGCGTGGTCCGGGAGGGGCTCGCCAAGGCATTCGACGTCCCGGCCTCGAACGTCTCAGCCACCTTCATCGGGCCCTCGTGGGGAGCCTCGGTCAGCCAGAAGGCGCTCCAGGCGCTGGTGATCTTCCTGCTGCTCGTGGCGATCGTCATGGGGATCTACTTCCGCACCTGGAAGATGTCCGTCGCGGCCCTGGTCGCGCTCGGACACGACCTGGTCATCACGGCCGGCATCTACGCCTGGACCGGCTTCGAGGTATCTCCGGCGACGCTCATCGGGTTTCTCACCGTGCTCGGCTACTCGCTCTACGACACGGTCGTCGTCTTCGACAAGATTCGCGAGAACACGTCGGAAGACGGCTCAGAGTCGTCGCGCACCTTCGCCGAGTCGGTTAACCTCGCGGTCAACCAGACCCTCGTG
>JBDSVV010000296.1:0-8741 GCA_039927035.1 Ornithinibacter sp.
CAGCTCCACGCCACGAACCGGCTGGGTCGGCCGACCTGGTGGGCGGAGGTGAGCCCCCGCGAGGACTACGACCCGCGTTGCGGCTGTTGCCCGCTGCTCTTCGGGCGGGTCAGTGAGGACGTCGAGGCGCTGGCCGGTGGACCCCGGCTTCTGGACCGCCAACCGGACCTCACCTACACGACGGCATACCTCGTGGCCCTGGACGTGCAGACGGGAGTGTGTGTGCACGTCGAGCATCTCGACGGCACGTTCGTCGGCCGAGGGTTCGCCCTCGACGTGCTCGGGGTGGACGACGACAGCGAAGCGGTCACTGGGTTGCCGCCAGCTGCTCGTCGACGACGGGGTCCCCCAGCGCCCGGGCCGCGCTGAGATCCCACTCGGCGAGCAGGCCTCTCCGGCCCGCAGCGCCCACGGAGCAGGCTCGCAGCCACGGGGTTGGCCCGCTGCCCGGGGCGGGCCTCGACCAGCGCCCGCAACGCAGCGTCGAGACCGGCGGCCGAATCTGCGGCCGGCCCGTGGTCGCGCAGTCGGGCAAGGCGCTCGCCCGGGCCCAGTCGCGGGTCGAGGAGAGCGATGACGGGGGTGCTCTCGCCTGGCCCGACGACGACCTCGAGCATCTCGACCGCCACACCCGCCTCCCCCTCGCCACGGCCCAGGACCACGAGCGCCCCGTCCACCGCATCAGTGCCGTGTGCCACGGTGAGCGCCGCGCCCACGCGGCGGGTCAGCAGCTGGAGCTCGTCGGCCAGGGATCTGAGCAGCGCACGGTCAGCGTCGGGTGGGGGCTGGGTGTCCGAGACGTCG
Source organism: Ornithinibacter sp. (assembly GCA_039927035.1). GTDB lineage: Bacteria > Actinomycetota > Actinomycetes > Actinomycetales > Dermatophilaceae > Fodinibacter. The sequence continues at coordinate 805 of JBDSVV010000296.1, forward strand.
TCGAGGTCCTCGAGGGTGACGGTCGCTTCGAGAACACGCACGGCGCGGGCGACGTCGTCCGCCACCACGAGACCCACCGTCTTGCGCGTCCCCTCAGGCGATGGCCCGGGCCCGGCAAGGGCGCTCAGCACCGTGAGCCCGAGCACCGCGTCCTCGTGGCGGATGTGGGCGGTGAGCACCCGGTCACGCTCAGCGGACCGTGCCACCGCGGCCACGAACCTCCTCGCACCCGCCGGGTCCCCGCCCGACAGTGCGTCATCCATGGCCGGCAGAGCGGCATCACCGAGCCGACCCACGGCCACTGACGCCGCCGCGACGGTCAGCGGGTCGCGAAGCGCGCAGACCACGAAGGGAAGTGCCAGGTCGTCCACCGGGCCGCAGACCGCCCCGATCGCCGCCACCCGGCCTCGGCCTCGTGCTGTGCCTCGGTCTCGCGGAGGGCGAACAGCTCCCGACGCTCGCGCACCCCCCAACCGATCACCCAGCCCCCGATGAGCAGGGCCACGTGGGACAACGCACCCTCGATGCTCAGGTCGATCGGGCCGAGCACGGCCGCCAAGCCGATCCCCACCGCGAGCACCGCGACCGCGGCCCTCGCCTCACGCGTCGAGCCCCACGCGATGCAGGTGGAGAAGGCGATGACCACTCCGAGCGTCGTCACGCCGACCGAGTAGTGGAATGCGATGAGCAGCAGTGGCCCAGGTAGGCGGCCACCAGAACGGCCAGGGGCCGCACCCGGCGCCAGGCCAGCGGTGCGACGGCCGCGACGGTGAGGAGCACGCCCAGAGCATCTGGGTCGCGGTTGGCCGGAATCGAATCGAGACCGGTGACCTGCATCGCGACGGCGACAGCGACCACGACCACGGCCAGCACCACGTCCCCAGCGGTGGGTGTCGACGAGGACCGCGGGCGTTCGGCGGGATCGGCTGCTTCGATGGTCACGGTTTCTCCCGGCTGCCGGTCAGCGATCACTGTAGGCCGGTGCGCCGGTTGGCTGCCTCCGTCTGCAGGATGAGATCCCCCTGCCGCGAATTCATCCTCGCGGCCACCCACCATGGACGGCGGGCCGATGCCGCTGCGCCGGGATGCGAGCACCGTTGGGGCATGATAAAACTCGCGGGACGCCGCCCCCTGACCCTCTTCTTCGTTGCTTGCTGCCGCCTTCTCGTGGTGGCCCTGGCGGTTCTACGCAGCCGGACGTTCGTCCGTGCCCATCGCCGGCTTCGGCCCGTTCCTGGCCGCCGTCACCGTGCTCGGCATGACCGGGGGCCGTGCCGGGATCGAGAGGCTGCTGCGCAGCATGGTCCGCTGGCGGGTGCCGCTTCGGGCCTACGCGTTGGCTTTGGGGGTAACGCTCCTGATCAGCGGTGCTGCGGTAGCCCTCAACGTCTGGCTCGGCGGGGCGTGGGAGGAGCCCGGCTTCCGGGGCTTCGCCCTGGGCAGGATGGAGCAGCGCTGGGGCGCGATGACTGCGCCCCTGGTGCTGGGCGTGCTCTTGGTTGCCTGGCACCTTCCGCTGTTCCTCGCCGGTCAGATCCTTGCGACCGACGTGCTGTCCATCATCGCCGCCAGCGTCGTCATCGCGGGCGTCTTCCATGTCGGCGGCGAGAGCGTGCTCATCGCGATGCTCCTGCACGCCACCAACAACGCCGTGGGCGGCAACTTCGCCAGCCAACTGTTCAAGGGTGCCGATCCGAACCGGTTGGGCTGGTTGACCGCCGTCGGCTGGTGCGCAGCAGCAGGAGTGGTGCTCGCAGTGCAGGCGAGGAACGCTCTGCATCGGCGCCGAGTCGCATCAGCGGATGCCGGTGAGCTCGGCGGCGCCGTCGATCAGCGCGATCACACCCTCGTCGGCTGATGCGACGTCACCAGGGGCTCCCCCTACTCGACGACGAGACCCATCGCGCCGAGCAGTCCGCCTGCAGCGGCGGCATCCACGCGCAGCCCGCGCACCCGGTTCTCCGAAGGGTCGAACGCATAGCCCGCCGAACCGAGCAGGCTCGCCCCGCGCAGGTCCGTGGCGACGAACACTGCGCCGGACAGGTCACTCTCCGCGAACTCCACGCGGGCGGCATCCGCACCGCCGAAGTCGGCTTCGCGCAGCGAGCAGTCGACGAAGCGCGACCCGGCCAGGGCCGCCTCCTGGAACGAGCCGAGGTCGAGCCTGCACCGGGTGAAGTCCCACGGCCGAGCGGAGAGAGGCGCGGAGCCCGCGCGCGACCACGTCACCGCCAGTGCGGTGCAGTCCACGAAGGTGGTGTCGCTGAACCGCGAGCCGCCGAGGTCGACCCGGTTGAGGTTGCAGCCGGTGAACTCGCAGTCGGTGAAGGTGCAGTCGCGCAGCACCCCGCCCTCGAGCACCGCGCGCTCGAAGCGGCAGGCCTCGAACTCGACGCCCGCGAGCACCTCCCCCGGCGCCAGCCCGTCACTGAGGGTGAGGTCCACGGCATACGGCGTCCCCCGCAGCCGTTCGAGGAGCGAGGTCATCGGTGGCGGTGCCGCCGCGCCAGCTCGCGCAGGTGCTCGACCGCCTCCGCCGCTGACTCTGCGCCGTAGACCGCGGAGCCCGCGACGAAGACGTCGGCACCAGCATCGGCGCACTGCTCGATCGTTTCGGCGGAGACTCCGCCGTCGACCTGGATCCACACCTCGCCACCGTGGCGGCGCACCGCCTCGCGGACCTCGCGGACCTTGGGGATCTGGTCGGCCATGAACGACTGACCACCGAAGCCCGGCTCCACGGTCATCACCAGCACCATGTCGACCTCGGGGAGCAGGTCCTCGTAGGGCCCGAACTGGGTGCCGGGCTTGAGCGCGAATGCCGCACGCGCACCTGCCGATCGGATCGCCCGCGCTGTCGCCACGGGGTCGCGCGCCGCCTCGATGTGGAAGGTCACGGAGCGGGCTCCCGCCTCGGCGTAGCCGGCGGCCCACCGGTCAGGGTCCTCGATCATCAGGTGACAGTCGACGGGGATCGGTGAGACAGAGACGAGCGCCTCCACCACCGGGAGCCCAAGGGTGAGGTTGGGGACGAAGTGGTTGTCCATGACGTCGACGTGGGCCCAGTCAGCGTTGGCGATGGCCCCGAGCTCACGCTCGAGGTTGGCGAAGTCTGCGGAGAGGATCGAGGGCGAGATCTGCACGGACGAGAGCCTAGCGACGGCGCAGCAGCGCGAAGAACATCGCGTCTGTGCCGTGGATGTGCGGCCACAGCTGCACGTAGGGACCCTCTCCGAGGTCGTGCAGCACCCCGCCGGAGCTGTCGGTGAACAGCGGCCTGGCGTCGACCACCTCCACGTCAGGACGCTTCTTGAGCACGTCGCCGACCACGAACCTGGTCTCGGCCAGGTGCGGGCTGCACGTCGCGTAGGCGACGACGCCGCCAGGGGCGACCGCGTCCAGGGCCGACGTCAGGAGCGAGCGCTGCAGCGGGCCGAGCGCGGCGATGTCGGTCGGTTCCCTCCGCCAGCGAGCCTCGGGTCGTCGGCGCAGCGCCCCGAGACCGGTGCACGGCGCATCGACGAGGACCCGACCGTATGCCGCCGGCTCGTCGTCGCCGACCTCCCGGCCGTCGGCGGTGCGCACCTCGACGCGTCGGCTTTCCAGGTCGGCGTGACGGGTCAGTGCACTGAGCGTGGAACGCACGAGGTCCGCCCTGTGGGGAGTCACTTCGACCGCGGTGAGGTCGGCTCCGGCTGCGACGGCCAGCGCCCCGAGCACCCCCGCCTTGCCACCCGGTCCTGCGCACAGGTCGAGCCACTGGTTCGGGACGCCCGAATCGACCGCGGCGTGCGCGAGTGCGAGGGTCACCAGCTGGGACCCCTCGTCCTGCACCGCCGCGCGACCGTCCCGCACGGCGGCGATGCGACCGGGGTCGCCGGACTCGAGCACCGCGCCGATCGGTGACGTCCGGCTCGCCTCGGCGTCCGCTGCCTCCAGCAGCTCCGCAACGGTGGACAGGCCGGGCCGGGCGACGAGGTGCACTCGCGGCGCCTCGTTATCGACCATGAGCAGGGCCTCCAGCTCGGCGTCGATCGTCTCGGCGGTCGCCCGCCCGTGTGCGAGGAGCCCGGCACGAAGCGCCGCGACGACCCACTCCGGGTGTGAGTGCCGCACAGCGAGGGCGGGTGCTCCACCCTCGCGTGGCGCTACGAGGTCGCGCCACTGCTCGAGCGTGCGTTCGGTCACCCGGCGCAGCACCGCGTTGACGAAGCCTCCGGCCCCCTGCCCTGCCACGGTGCGGGCCAGACCGACCGTCTGGTCGACGGCTGCGTGCCCGGCGACCCGCATGCCGAGAACCTGGTGGGCTCCGAGGCGGAGCACGTCGAGCGCCTTGGGGTCGATGCGCTGCACAGGGCGATCCGCCGCGGCGGCGATAACCGCGTCGTAGAACCCCTGCCAGCGGATCGTCCCGAAGGCCAGCTCGGTCGCGAACGCGGCATCCCGGCCCTCGAGGTGTCGGCGCCGCAGGATGGCTGGCATCTCCAGGTTGGCGTAGGCACCCTCGGACACGGCCCGGAGCAGGCTGTATGCCGCGAACCGGGTGGGCTCGGCACCTCGGGTCCGCTCGGAGGGAGCCGTCACGGAGCGGAGACGGGGTCCGCGGTCTGGGGCGTCTCGGGGTCGGTCAGGCACCTCCGGAGGTTACCGGGAAGCACCACTGTCAACGGCCAAGGCGACGGCTCACCGGGCCGGCGGCCTCGCCCTCACCCCGTCCAAGGTTCCTCGCCGAACGCGAGCGCCTGGCGGGTCATCCGGTAGGTGGCCCACCGCAGTGACTCGACCCGCCCGTCGTCCTCGTGGACCACCCGCAGCGGTTCGTGTCGCTCCGCCCCGGATGTCGTGCGCAGGAGTCCGTCGGGGGACCGCTCGAACGCCCACGAGTCCCGCTCGGGGGGCCACGTCGGCGACCGGACCTCCAGCACCCCTTGGCGCACGGAGAAGTCCCACGGCCGCCCTTCGGAGAACCAACGACCTAGCAGCGGCCGGAGGTCGTCCGGGACCTCGTGACCAGGTCGCCACGGCTCCGGCTCGAGAGGCTCACGGTCGAGGACCAGGTCGACGAGCGCGGCGGCGAAGGCCGCCGGGTCGCCCGGCGTCGAGGAGTTCATCAGCACCACGGCCGCGGTGCCCGTGGAGCGCTCGGTGAAAACCCCAGAGACGTGGCCCGGCATCCCGCCGGTGTGCCCGGCGAGCACCCGCCCATGGGGCGAGCGGAGGAGGAAGAAGCCCAGCCCCATGCCCATCTGCCAGCCGTCGGTGTCGATGAACGCCCGGGGACGGGTCATCTCCTCCATCGTCGCCGGGCTCAGGACGGCCGGGTCGGGACGCGCCACGAAGGCCGTCCAGCGCGAGAGGTCCGCCGCCGTCGAGGCCAGGGCGCCGGCAGGGCCGGTCGCCCCGAGGTCAAGAACCGGTTCGGGGCGCGGGACGTCGTCCCAGGGCCCGACGTAGTAGCCGTGCGCGTGCGGCCCGCCGTCGAAGCCGACGCTCGTGCGCGTCAGGCCGAGCGGCTCGAGAAGACGGACGCGCAGCGACTCGTGCCACGGCCGGCCGTCGAGCCGCCCGACGACCAGCCCGAGGAGGGCGAAGGCCAGGTTCGAGTAGTGCCACTGCTCACCGGCCGGGAGGATCGCGGCCGCGCGGTCCGCCTCGCGCACCAGCGTCTCCTCGTCGGGGTGCCGCAGGGTCACCCACACATCGCCCACGGGCTCGCGCTGCATCCCACTGATGTGGGACAGCGCATCGCGCACGGTGAGGGGGTGGCCGAGCTCGGGGAGGTGATCCGCGAGCCTGTCGTCGAGTGAGAGGCGGCCCTCGTCGCGCAGCTGCATGACCATCACCGCGACGAAGGTCTTGGTGTTGGAGGCCACGAGGAACTGGTCGTCACGCGTCGGCGGCCGATCGGCGCCGACCTCGATGGTGCCGATCCCGGTCTCCCAGAGCAGGTCACCGGATCGGACGACGCTGGCGTGCACGCCTGGGACGCGACCGGCCCGCTGTCGCTCGAGGGCCGTGCGCTGAAGGGCGGCGGACGTGGATTCGCGGACCATTCACGAACGGTAGATCAGGTCGACGCACCGCGGGACCACCACGTGAGGTTGCCTGCTCAGCCGAGCAGCTCCCCCGCGACGATCCGCACACCCCTGGCCCAGTCCGCCGCCGGCATCGGCTTCTTCCCGTGCGGGCGCACCTCGCCCAGCTCGACCGGCACCGAGGCAGTCCCGACGCTGACGGTGCGCTTGGTGACGTGCACCTCGCCCGGAACCAGAGCAGCGGTGGAGCCCTCCTGCCCTGCCTGGTCCATGACCGGCATCCGCACCGGGCCGATCTTGACCCGTTCGCCGCGGAACGTGGTCCACGCCCCCGGCGCGGGGGTGCAACCGCGCACGTGGCGGTCGACGACGTGTGCCGGAAGGGCCCAACGCACCTGCGCCTCCTGCGTCGAGAGCTTGGGAGCATGGCTGACCCCGTCGGTGGGCTGGGGCACCGGCGTGAGGCCGCCCTCCTCGATGCCATCCATCGTCGCGAGCAGCAGCCCGGCGCCAGCGTGCGCGAGCCGCGCGAGCAGTGACCCCGACGTGTCGTCGGCCCGCACCCGCTCGGTGAGCGTGCCGAGGACCGGACCGGTGTCCAACCCCTCCTCCAGCAGGAACGTGGTGGCGCCGGTGACGTCGTCCCCGGCCATCAGGGCGCGCTGAACCGGCGCCGCGCCGCGCCACGCCGGCAGCAGTGAGAAGTGCAGGTTGACCCACCCGTGGGCGGGCACGTCGAGCACCGGACGCGGGACGAGGGCCCCGTAGGCAACCACCGGGCAGCAGTCGGGACCGATGTCGGCCAGCCGGCCCAGGAATGCCGGGTCGCGGGGGTGCACCGGCTCCAGCACCTCGATCCCGTGATCGAGAGCCGCGACCTTCACCGGGGACGGCACCAGGGTGCGACCGCGACCGCTGCGCGCATCGGGCCGGGTCACCACCGCGAGGACCTCGTGCGGGGACCCGATCAGGGCCAGGAGGGAGGGCACCGCGGTCTGCGGGGTGCCCGCGAGGACGAGGCGCACTCAGCGCCTCCCGAGGATCGCGTGCGGGCTCGACCTGACCACGGGCGGCGCGCCACCCCAGTCGGCCTGACGCACCAGACGCATCGCCTCGCGCCGCTGGTCGGGGTCCAGCCGGTCGATGAACAGCACGCCGTCGAGGTGGTCGCTCTCGTGCTGCACCGCTCGGGCCAGCACGTGCGTCCCCTCGAGCGTGACGGGCTCGCCGTGCTGGTCCCAGCCTCGGGCGATCACCGTGACCGCGCGGGGAGTCTCGAAGCACAGCCCTCCGCATCGAAGTCGTGGACGACCTCGGCGGGCGTGCGCAGCAGGGGGTCACCGAAGAGGCGGATCGGCGTGACGCTCACGCCGGGCAGTCTAGGTGGATGCCGGGATCAGGCCGTCGGGTCTGGTGGGTCGACCCGCACGGTCACCGGGTGCGGCTCCTTGCGGGCCGAGGCTCGCGCCCTCAGGGCAGCGAGCTCGCGGGCGAGGTCCAGGCCGTGCTCGGCGGGCACCGTCAGCACGGTGCGCCACGTGTCGTCTCCGCCGCGCGGCAACGGACCGAGCACCGCCGCCGGAGGGGGGAGGTCGAGCTCGCGCACACCCGCTTCGACCAGCGCCCGCCTGCCGGTCAGCGTCGCCACCCGGACCGCCGGCGGCAGGGAGAGCCCACACCGTTCATCCAGCTCACGCTGAGCGAACCAGGCGGGATCCCACCGCACCAGGGCCTCCACCGCCGGCACCGTGGCGTGCAGCGGCGCCCCGGCAAGCACCACCCTTCCCCCCTCGGAGCCCGGCACGACCAACGCGGCGGCGCCGAGCCACCGTCGCAGCGACTCCTCGGCCGCGGGCAGGGTCGGCCGGTCGAGCAGCGCCCACGCGTCGAGGAGGAGCGCCA
>JBDSVV010000297.1:0-8155 GCA_039927035.1 Ornithinibacter sp.
ACCGACTGCCTCGAAGGCGTCGATGATCGTCACGGTGCGCTCCGACCCGTCGGACATCTTCGCGATGTCGGGCAGGATCGAGCCGGCGTAGAGGAACACCGATGCGAGGTCGAGCCGCGCGGCGGCCATGAGCATGCCGGGCAGCGACTTGTCACAGCCCGCGAGGAGCACCGACCCGTCGAGCCGCTCGGCGTTCATCACGGTCTCGACGGAGTCGGCGATCACCTCGCGGCTGACGAGGGAGAAGTGCATGCCCTCGTGCCCCATCGAGATGCCGTCGCTGACCGAGATCGTGCCGAACTCCAGCGGGTAGCCGCCGGCCGCGTGCACACCGTCCTTGGCCGCCTTCGCGAGGCGGTCCAACGAGAGGTTGCAGGGCGTGATCTCGTTCCACGAGCTCGCCACCCCGATCTGCGGTTTGGCGAAGTCCTCATCGCCCAGACCCACGGCCCGCAGCATGCCGCGCGCGGCTGTGCTCTCCAGGCCGTCGGTGACGTCGCGGCTGCGGGGCTTGATGTCCGGTGACGAGGTCATGACGCCATCCTAGGTATGCCGGTCGGCGGGCGAGCGGGGCTGCCCATCACGTGGCCTGAACCGGGTCGATGCGGGGATGCTTTGACGGGCCCGTGGGGGTCACGCTCAGGGCGGGGATGGTCCCACGCACCAGTCTGTCACCGCGGTGCTGCCGTGCGTGATGAGCTCGGGCGAGATGGTGAAGGACTGGTCGGGCTGCCCGGGGCTGAGCACCCCGATCGACACCATCCCCGGGCGCGGGTTGGGACATGGGCGACCCCGTGTCGATGTGTTCCGACCCACCACCCGGGGGCGATGAGCACGCAGGCGAGCCGTTCTCCCCCAATGGCGCGGCTGCCGCAGGGGAAGCAGGAGCCGCCATCGCCGCTGGAGCAGCCCCCTGCCGACCAGGGCCGAGCGCGGCGACTGCGACTGCGAGACGGTGGAGCGTCATCTGGGTCCCTTCTCGGTGAGGTCGGTCCACAGTGACGACCTGACCCCCTGTCCCCGTACAGGGCTCCCGTGGATGCAGCGATGTCCGAAAAGGTCTCGGTCGCGTCACGACGGCTGCGCCGCCAGGCGCCAGTAGCCGACCGACAGGCTGGCGGCGACGCTCAGCCACACGGCATACGGAACCAGCGCCCAACCGGCCCACTGAACCGCGGTGAACGCGACGACGACCAGGACCCAGGTGAGCACCGCAGCACCGCCGAGGAACAGGGCTGCGGAACCCAGGTGGTGTGGCACGTAGAACGACCACGCCCACCCCAGCGCCAGCACCACCGAGACGGCGAGGACCACGAGGAACACGCCGCTCTCGGCGATCGGGCGCGACACCCCGATCACCCAGCCCGCGGTCCCGAGAGCGAGAAAGTTCAGCGGCCAGACCACACCGAAGACCCACGGCGGCGGCTGCCAGGACGGCTTGCGGAGCATCGCGTACCAGCCCGGCTCGGCGGAGACCCACCGCGCCGACAGCACGGCATACGACAGCACCGTGACGAGCGTGGCAACCGTGACAGCGGCCTGGCCCGGGCTCACGGCGCCTCTCGCGGACCAACGTGGCGCGGCCACCAGAACCGGTCCCCGAGGAGGAGCGCGATCGCCGGGACGAGCAGGGTGCGCACCACCAGGGTGTCGAGGAGGACGCCGACGCAGATCACGAGTCCTACCTGGGCTAGCACGACGAGCGGCAGCACCCCCAGCACGGCGAAGACGGCAGCAAGCAGGATGCCGGCGCTGGTGATCACGCCACCGGTCGCCGCCAGGGCGCGCAGCATGCCCTGGCGGCTTCCGTGGGGGCGCGCCTCTTCGGCCGCACGTGTGACGAGGAAGATGTTGTAGTCCACGCCGAGCGCCACCAGGAAGACGAACGCAAGCAGGGGGACCCCGTCGTCGAGCCGGTCGAATCCGAGCACCTGGGTGAAGATCACCCAGGACAGCCCCAAGCTCGCGAGGTAGGTCGCGACGACCGTCGCCACGAGGATGACGGGTGCCACGACCGAGCGCAGCAGACCGCCGAGAGCGAGGATGACGAGCCCGAGGACGATCGGGAAGATGACGAGGCGGTCGCGCGTCGAGGCGGTCGCGGTGTCGAGCGACTGGGCCTCCGTGCCACCGACGTAGGTGTTCGGTGTGCCCTCGAGCGCTGTGCGCATCGCCAGCACCGTGTCACGCGCACCGCTGGACCCTGGCTCGGCGTCGATCACGGCATCGACTTCCGCCACGCCGTCACCCCTGGCTGCAACCCGCACCGCGCTGACCCCGGCGACGCCCTCGAGGGTCGACGCGACGGACTTCCCGTCCTGCCGCGTGACGATGATCGCGGGGTCGGCCGCTCCGGCGGGGAAGGACTCCGCCAGTCTCTCGCCGGCGGCGATCGCCTCCGGCTTCTTGAGGAACTGGTCGGCACCGGAGAGGCCGGTCTGGATCTGGGAAATGCCGCCGGCAGCGATGGCCAACAGGATGACGGTGACCGTCACGAGCGCAGCGGGGCGCTTGGCCACGAGGTCGCCGATGCGCCGCCAGAAGGTCTGGGAGTCGGCGAGGCCGGTCTGCCCCACCCGGGGCACCTTGGGCCAGAACACCCAGCGGCCGAAGACCACCAGTGCCGCGGGCAGCACCAGCAGCACGAAGGATGCCGCGACAACCACCCCGACGGCACAGGCGAGCCCCAGCCCCCGGGTCGTGGGGAAGAGAGAGAGAAGGAGAGTCAGGAGCCCCAGGACGACCGTCGACGCGCTGGAGATGACGGCCTCCGCCGTGCGCCGCAGCGCGTGCGCCATCGCCTCACGACGGTCCTCGGTCACGCGCAGCTCGTCGCGGTAGCGCGAGATGAGGAGGAGCGCGTAGTCCGTGCCGGCACCGAAGACGAGGACTGAGAGGATCCCCACCGTGGACTCGTCCCAGAGCACGCCGAAGGTGTCCAGCACGTGCGTCGCGACCACGGCAGCGACCTGGTCGGCGAGCCCTACGACGGTGAGGGGGATGACCCAGAGCACCGGGCTGCGGTAGGTGATGATGAGGAGCAGCGCCACGATGGATGCGGTGGCCGCCAGCAGACGGAAGTCTGCCCCGTCGAACACGGCAGCGAGGTCAGCCTGGATCGCTGCCGGCCCGGTGACCTGGGCGGTGAGACCCTCGGGCAGGTCTGCTCGGGCCGCCTGCCGCAGCGCAGCCACGGTGTCGGCGGTCTCGATCGCCCCGCTTGAGGGCACGGGCACGAAAACGGATGCCGCTGTGCCGTCCTGCGCGATGGTGGCCCGCGCCCCCGTCGCGCCGGGGAGGCTCTTGGCGTGCTCCTGCACGAACGTGAGCTGGCTCTGCGAGAGGCGCTGGTCACTGCTGTAGAGGACGACCGCCGCCGACCCCTCATCCTGCGGCAACTCGGCGCGCAGCTCTGCCGCGGCGAGGCTGCCGGACTTCAGCGGCAGCGCCGACGTCGAGCTCGGCGGTTGCTCGGCCTGTCCGACCACGCCGATGACGGCACCTGCCCCGAGCAGGGCAAAGAGCGCGATGAGCCCGGCGACCCACTTGCGGGTGACGAGGGCGGAGATGTGGCCCATCGGAGCTGCTCCCTTGGTAAGGTGGTTCATCAGGTGACTCATAAACTAACTAAGTAGGTGAGCGATATTACGGAACGGACCCGCGACACCGCAAGTCCGGGCAGCGCCGGGATCGGGGGCCCCGGCGACGACACCCGTGCCCAGCCCGACGTGCGATCGGTCGCTCCCGGCTACCGACGATCTGCCACGCTCGACGCCCTGCAGGAGCTCGTCGACGTCGCCGGGGCGATGCCTCACGAGGTGGCGCGCCGAAGCGGGATGTCGACCTCCGAGTTGCACTCGCTGCGATACCTGATCGCCACCCCCATGGGTCCGGTCGATCTCGCACGGGCGCTCGACGTGACGTCGGCAGCGGCATCCGGGGTTGTCGACCGGCTCGTCGCGCACGGTCACGCCGAGCGCACCGCCCACCCCCAGGACGGCCGGCGCCGACAGGTCGTCATCACCGAGCGAGGCCGCCTCGAGGCCCTGACGATGCTCGCCCCGATGTTCCGGTCCCTCGCGGCCCTCGACGCCTCTCTGGGTGACGACGACCGTGCAGTCGTCGAGCGCTACCTCAACGGGGCGACCGCGGCGATGCGGGAGCTGATGTGACGCGCTCCCACCCCGGCACCAGCCCCCACACCTCCCGGTGGATAGCGTGGTGACCATGGCTGACCTCGACGACCCGACACCCTCGACACCCTCGACGCACCGGCTCGCCGATGCCGTCGACACGGCACTGGACCGAAGCGTGGTCGGTGGCTTCACGGCATTCGGGTACGCCGTGCGCCGCCGCTTGCCGACGTGGCCGGCAGACCCCGCCCCCGGCGCCCTCGCCGGACGCCGGATCATCGTGACGGGCTCATCCTCCGGCCTCGGACAGCGCTGCGCCGCAGACTTGCTCGCCCTCGGAGCCGAGGTGTTGATGGTGGTGCGAGACGTCGAGAAGGGGGAACGTGCCGCAGACGCGGTGCGTCGCGACGTGCGGGGCGTTCCCGGCGCGGGGGCCCCAGAGGTCTGGCACTGCGACGTCTCGGACCTCGACTCGGTCCGCATCCTCGCCACCTCCCTACTGGCCACCGGCAAGCCGCTCCACGGCATCGTCCACAACGCCGGCTCCCTGCCGGAGACCCGCACCGAGTCGGTCCAGGGGCACGAGCTGACGATGGCCCTGCACGTGCTCGGGCCGGTCCTGATGACCGAGCTCCTGCTGCCGGCGCTGTCCGGGCACGGCGCCCGGGTCGTGTTCGTGGCGTCTGGCGGGATGTACACCCAGCCGCTGCCGAGCAGGGACCCCGAGTTCCTACGCGGGGACTACGAGGGCTCCGTGGCCTACGCACGGAGCAAGCGCGGCCAGGTCGAGCTGCTTCCCGAGCTCGCAGCGCGCTGGGGTGCCCACGACATCGCGGTCGATGCCATGCACCCGGGCTGGGCCGCCACCCCGGGCCTGACATCCTCACTCCCCCGTTTCGAGCGGGTCCTCCGGCCCGCCCTGCGCAGCGACACCGTGGGCGCAGACACGACGGCGTGGCTGCTCGCGGCCGAGCCATCACCCCCCTCCGGCCTGTTCTGGCACGACCGCAAGCCGCGACCGACCAGCTATCTCTCGAGGACCAGGCCCACCGCTGCAGATCGAAAGGCTTTCTGGGACTGGGTGGTTGCCTCCGTCGATCTGGACTGACCTCAGCGGTTGGGCCGAGCAGGCTCATCACGACATCAGCGACATCAGGAGGAAGATCGGGGCGAGGACGATCTCGACTGCCAGAACGAACCCGAACTGTTTGATCATCGTGTCGTCGCTGAGGACGAACCCCGCGAAGACGGAGACCGTGGTGATCGCTGCGGTCACGACGACGCGGCTGGCGTGCTCGAAGCGGTGGACGACGGCGCCTCGAGGTGACGGGGAAGACCTCGTAGTCCATCGCGAACCGTGGAGGCTGCCGGTCAACCATGACCGGCAGGAAGCCGAGCAGCCCGGTATCGAGGCCGACCAGACTCAATGAACCAACCCTGCTTCAGGTCGACCTGATGGCCTCGGGACGTCGGATCTGGGGCGCCCGCGGGAAGCCCGACGCGCTGCCCGGGCACTGGTGTTGCACTTCATCCTCGCCGCGCACCACCACACGGGAACCGGTTGCGCGCCACCGTCGTGACCGTGTGACCACCGCGGCCACTCGCCCGGACGGCCCCTCATTCGGGGCGAGACGCCGTGGCTCAGGCGTCGTCGCGGCAGACGTGGAACCGCTCCAGGGTCGCGTCACCGAGCGCCAGGTCTGACCACCGCCCCGCGTAATGCAGCACCGCCACGGCGCAGGTCGGGAAGCCGTCGGCCATGGCCCGGTGACCCTCGGCGCTGCCTTCCCCGTCGCACAACTCCTCGGTGAGAGCCGGGATGCCGGGGGCGTGACCCACCACCATGAGCACGTCGGCGTCCTCGTCGGCCTCGTGGATCACCTCGAGCAGTCGTTCGGGTGAGGCGTTGTAGATGCGGCGGTCGAGGTGCACCTCGGTCTCGGGGCACCCGCCGGACCACACGCCCTCCGCGGTCTGCTGGGTGCGCTCCGAGGTCGAGCACAGCACCTCATCCACCCCGATCCCGTGCTCGATGAGCCACCGTCCGGCGGCAGCGGCGTCTCGGGTTCCGCGGCGGGTGAGCATTCGCTCGTGGTCGTCGTCGAAGCCGTGCTGCTTGGCCTTGGCGTGTCGGAGCAGGACGAGGGTGCGGTCCTGGGCTGCGCGGGTCATACCCCGATCATGCTCCATCCCGGCCGAGTCGTCACTGCCGCGGACCCGGGCACAGCGATATCTTGGGCCTTCGGCGGCGACCGTGCCGCCGAGGACGAAGGGACCGGACGTGAGCGCGTACGACGAGATCCTCGGGGCACTGCCCGTCGACCAGATGGCCCAGCAGGTGGGGTCCTCACCCGAGGAGGTGAAGACGGCAGCCGCGGCGTTGCTGCCGGCACTGATGGGCGGCCTCGACGCCAACTCCCGCCAGGGCGGCGCCAGCTCCCTGCTGGAGGCTCTCGGTCAGCACGACCCCAGCCTGGTCCAAGGCGGCGCGGACCTCTCCAGCATCGATGCCTCCGACGGCACCGCCATCGCCTCCCACATCTTCGGGGACCAGCAGGACGCGGTCGCCGAGCGACTGGGGGCCACACCACTCAGCGGGCAGGGCATCAGCTCCTCACTGATCAAGAAGCTCATTCCGATCATCGCGCCGATGGTGCTCTCCTGGCTGGCCGGACGAGTCATGGGCGGCAGCGGCCGCACCGGCGCGGGGGGGGCGGCCCCCTCGGGAGGGGCGACATCTGGCGGCGGTCTGGAGAGCGTCCTGCAGGACGTCCTGGGCTCGGTCACCGGCGCCGGGTCGGCCGGTCGCGCACCGACCTCGGGTGGCATCGACGCCGGCAGCATCATCGGCGACGTCCTGGGCGGCCTGCTCGGGGGCGGCCGCCGCTGACCACCACCGGGCCACCGGGGTCAGTCAGGACTGGCCGAGACGCTCCAGGATGATCGCCCGGGCCGCGCCGGCATCGGCCTGGCCCTTCATCTCGCGCATCACCTGACCGATGAGGGCGCCCGCGGCCTGGACCTTGCCGTCCCGGACCTTGTCGGCGACGTCGGGGTTCGCCGTGATGACCGCGTCGACCGCCGCCTCGAGGGCGCCGGTGTCCTGCAAAAGCTCCAGACCGCGGGCGTCGGCGACGACGGTCGGCGGACCCTCACCGTCGAGGACCCCCTCCCACACCTGGCGCGCCATCGAGTCGTTGAGGCGTCCCGATGTCACCAGCCCTTCGAGCTCGACGACATGGATCGCACCGACACCCAGCCCCGCGGCATACGTGGGCACGTCCTGTCCCGCACCATTGGCCCGGCGCGCCACCTCTCCGGACCACCACTTCCGGGCGGCGCCGGGGGATGCGCCGGCCGCAACCGTCTCCTCGACGAGCTCGAGGAGCCCGGCGTTGATCACGTCACGCATCTCGAGGTCGGAGAAGCCCCACGCCTCCTGAAGGCGTTTGCGACGCTCGGCCGGGGGCTCGGGCAGCGTGGCCCGCAACTCCTCGACGCTCTCGCGCGACGGCGCGACGGGCACCAGGTCGGGCTCGGGGAAGTAGCGGTAGTCCTCCGCGTCGGACTTCAGCCGACCCGAGGTGGTGACGCCGGTGTCCTCGTGCCAGTGCCGAGTCTCCTGGATCACCGACCCCCCCGAGGCGAGGACCGCGCCGTGGCGCCCCATCTCGTAGCGCACCGCTCGCTCCACCGACCGCAGCGAGTTGACGTTCTTGGTCTCGGAACGAGTGCCCAGCTGCTCCTCGCCCTTGGGCATGAGCGAAAGGTTGACGTCGCAGCGCAGCGAGCCCTGCTCCATGCGGACGTCGGAGACACCCAGGCCGCGTAGCACGTCGCGCAGCTCGGCGACGTACGCCTTGGCGACCTCGGCGGGGCGTGCGCCGGTCCCGGTGACGGGCTTGGTGACGATCTCGACCAGCGGGATGCCGGCCCGGTTGTAGTCGACCAACGAGTGCGAGGCGCCATGGATGCGTCCGGTCGCGCCACCGACGTGCAACGACTTGCCGGTGTCCTCCTCC
>JBDSVV010000298.1:0-3315 GCA_039927035.1 Ornithinibacter sp.
CGGTGAGCAACGCCGAGGAGTTCGGCGACTGGCTCGCTGCGGTGCGCGGCAACCACGAGGTGGTCGTCACCGAGCACCGCCCGGTGCCGCTGTTCCAGCACGTGCTCGTCGGCACCACGATGTTCGACCTGTTCGCGGGGAACCGTGTGGACCCCGACCTGCTGGCCGCGATCCGTACCGCCGAGCAGCGCGGGCGCTTCGAGGACGTGCCGCGCGGCGGTGCCCGAGGCGGCAGCCAGGGTCGCTACCAGGGTGGCGGGAGAGGCGGCGGCCGCGGCGCTGGTCACGCGGATGCGCGCGGCGCGGGCGCCGGACGCGGACCGGGAGGCGGCGCCGGTGGTCGAGGACTTGCGCGGGGCAGCCGACCTGGCGGAGGAGCGACCCGGCCCGAGGTCATCGAGGAGCTCGATCGCGACGGGCTGCTGCCGGCCATCACCTTCATCTTCAGCCGGGTCGGCTGCGAGGCGGCCGTCGGCCAGCTGCTCGCTGCGGGCACCAAGCTGGTCCCGGAGCGCGAGGGCCTGCGGATCCGCCGACACGTCGAGGAACGCGTGGGTGTCCTGGCCGAGGAGGACCTCGCCGTGCTCGGCTACTTCGACTTCGTCGAGGGACTCTCGCGGGGCTTTGCAGCCCACCACGCGGGGATGCTACCCCTCTTCCGGGAGATCGTCGAGGAGCTCTTCACCGACGGCCGGATCCGTGCCGTCTTCGCGACGGAGACCCTCGCCCTGGGCATCAACATGCCGGCTCGCACCGTCGTGCTCGAGAAGCTCGTGAAGTTCAACGGTGAGGCCCACGTCGATGTCACCCCCGCCGAGTACACCCAGCTCACCGGGCGCGCCGGGCGCCGCGGCATCGACATCGAGGGTCACGCGGTCGTCCAGTGGGCCCGGGGTGTGGACCCGATGGCCGTCGGCGGTCTCGCCTCGGCACGCACCTATCCGTTGCGCTCGAGCTTCCGACCCACCTACAACATGGCGGTCAACCTCGTCGCACAGGTCGGGCGCGAGGTCGCCCGCGACATCCTCGAGACGTCCTTCGCCCAGTTCCAGGCGGACCGGGGCGTGGTCGGCATCGCCACGAAGGTGCGCCGCAACGAGGAGGGTCTCGACGGCTACGCCGAGGGGATGCACTGCGAGCTCGGCGACTTCCGGGAGTACGCGTCGCTGCGGCGGTCCCTGGCCGATGCCCAGAAGGACGGCGCGAAGGCTCGTTCGGCGTCCCGTCGGGCCGAGGCAGCGGTGTCGTTGGAGGCACTGAAGATCGGTGACGTCATCCGGATCCCCACGGGGCGGCGTGCGGGATGGGCCGTCGTGGTGCAACCCTCGCGGATCGGGAGAGGGGCCGGCACGGGGCCGGCGGTCATCACCGAGGACAAGCAGTTTCGGCGTCTCACCATGGTCGACGTGCCCGAGCCGGTCGAAGCGATGGCCCAGGTCAAGGTGCCCCCACACTTCAACCCCAAGTCCCCGAAGTCGCGGCGAGACCTCGCGACCAGCCTGCGGATCGCGACCCCACGCGGCATCGAGGACTCGCCGAGGCGTCGAGCTCGGGACATCCCTCCGGGTGAGCCCGAGCACGTCGCGCGCATGCGCTCCGAGCTGAAGGCCCACCCCTGCCACCAGTGCCCCGAGCGGGAGAACCACGCCCGCTGGGCGGAGCGCTGGTGGCGGCTCAAGCGTGAGACCGTGGGGCTCCAGCGCAAGGTCGAAGGCCGCACCAACACCGTCGCGCGAACCTTCGACCGGATCTGTGACGCCCTGGAGTCTCTCGGCTACCTCGGTGAGGGCGGCACCGTCGTCACCGAGCGGGGGGAGCGGCTGCGCCGGCTCTACACCGAGAAGGACCTGCTCGCGGCAGAGTGCCTGCGCCGAGACGTCTGGAAGCGCCTGGATGCCCCCGGTCTGGCCGCGGCCGTCTCGGCCCTGATCCACGAGCCGCGCCACGAGGAGGCCGAGGTGTCCCCGCGGATGCCGAATGACGCTGTCGCAGAAGCGATCCTCACCATGGAGCGGCTCTGGAGCGGCATCGAGGACCTCGAGACGGAGCACGACCTGCCGTCCACGTCGATGCCTGACGGCGGGATGGCCTGGATGGTCCACCGATGGGCCTCCGGTGAGCGCCTCGACGCGGTGCTGCGCGGACAGGACGTGGCGGCCGGCGACTTCGTGCGCCGCTGCAAGCAGCTGGTCGACCTGCTCGACCAGGTCGCCAAGGCCTCCACCGACGGGGAGATCCGGCGCACCGCACGCACGGCGATCGACGGGGTGCGCCGTGGGGTGGTGGCGGCGGATCGCCTCGACTGACCTTGACTTATTGCGCTCCAGCCACGCTGAGCCCCCGGATCCGGGGGCTCGCGCGCGGCTGGAGCGCAATAAGTCGGGAGTCAGTCGGGGATGCCGATGGCGTTCAGCACCCGGTTGATCGGGTTGGTCACACCGTAGGTCGACGCGAGCTCGCTGAGCAGCCTGATGTCAGCGACCTTCGAGGGCAGGGCCAGGTCGACGTCCGCCACCGGCGCATCCAGTGCGACCCGCACCACGGTGGGGGCGACGTCGAGGTATGCCGCAGCCGCTTCGAGGTTTGCCCGGCGGACGCCCTTGATGCTCGGGTCGCCCCCGTCGACCGCGGCGCGAACCCCCGCCAGCGAGCCGTGCGCCTCGATGAGCATCGCTGCGGTCTTGTCGCCGATGCCCTTGACCCCGGGGAGCCCGTCGCTGGTGTCGCCGCGCAGCACCGACATGTCGACGTACAGGTCGCCCGTGGGCACGGCATACCGCTCCTGCAGGTAGGCCTGGGTCGCGATGTCGGGGTCGCGCACCCCACCCTTGCCGGTGTAGAGCACCCGGATGTCGTGGGCGTCGTCGACGAGCTGGAGCAGGTCACGGTCACCGGTGACGACGTCCACCGGCATCACACCGCGGTGTCGCTGCGCGAGCGTGCCGATGACGTCGTCGGCCTCGAAGCCCGGAGCACCCAGCCGCGGGATGCCCAGGGCCCGCAGCGCGTCACGGATGAGCGGCACCTGCGGGGTGAGGTCATCGGGGCTCTCCTCCTGCACGTCCGAGCCCTCCACCACGCGGTGCGCCTTGTAGGTGGGGATCAGGTCGACCCTCCACTGCGGGCGCCAGTCGTCGTCCCAACAGGCGACGAGGTGGGTGGGCCGGTGGGCGGTGACGAGAGTGGCGATCATGTCGAGGAACCCGCGCAGCGCGTTGGTCGGGGTCTCCTGCGGGGAGCTCCGCTGGTCGGGCACACCGAAGAAGGCCCGGAAGTACAGCGAGGCGGAGTCGAGCAGCATGAGGCGGCGATCGT
>JBDSVV010000299.1:0-2551 GCA_039927035.1 Ornithinibacter sp.
CTCGGAATCGAGAGCACCGACTCCGGCTTCGAGGCCGACTGGCTGGTCGTGGACTACGAACCGATCGTGGACCGCGAGTGGGACGCCTTCGTCACCCAGTACTGCGACCCGGCACAACCGGCGACAGCGGTCAACAGCGGTCCCGGCCGCCGGCGCTTCGAGTTCATGCGACGAGCCGACGTCACGGCAGAGGAGCTCGGCCGGCCGCAGACCGCATGGTCACTGATGTCCCCGTGGGGGGTCACGCCCGACAACGCCCGCCTCGAGCGCCACGCCGTGTACACGTTCCGGGGCCGGTGGGCCCGCGACTGGAGGTCGGGGCGCGTCCTTCTCGCGGGTGACGCGGCCCACCTGATGCCCCCGTTCCTCGGCCAAGGACTATGCGCCGGGCTGCGAGACGCTCGAGCGCTCACCTGGCGGTTGGACCTGGTGCGACGAGGACTCGCCGACGAGTCGGTCCTCGACAGTTACGAGTCCGAGCGTCGGGAACACGTGCGCGAGATCATTCAGGAGGCGGTGTCCATCGGTCGGGTCATCTGCGAGCTTGACCCGCAGCGGGCGGCCGAGCGCGATGCCGGGTTGCGCGCCGAGCTGGCGGACCCCGACACCCTGACCGCCGAACCACCCCATCCCCGCCTCGGCGAGCCCTCCATCACCCTCCCGAGCGGCGGCACCGAGGGCCGACTATCCGTGCAGGGGCGCGTGAGGGTCGCCGGGCGCACTGGCCTGTTCGACGACGTCGTCGGTGCTGGATGGCAGCTCATCGGACTCGACGTCCACCCAGCGGCGCACGCCACCCAGGACCAGTTGCGCTGGTTCGCCGATCTGGGTGGCGCCGTATGCCACATCGGGGACGATGGGGACGTCCACGACGTGACAGGCGCCTACCGGCAGTGGTTCGACTCACGCGGGTGCACGGTCGTGCTCGCCCGCCCCGACTTCTACGTCTACGCCGCCGGAGGACCCAGCGACGTCCCACGGATGCTGTCCGAGCTCCACCGGATCCTGACCACCACCAGAACCGACCGAGAGGCCGCCCGATCATGACGATGCGCATCACCAAGCTCGCCGATGCCGAGCCGTTCACCCCCGCAGGTCACGACGGCGTGGGCCCAGTCCGTCTCCAGGGCGGCGAGCACACCCCGACGACGACGTTCAGCGTCGTGCTCTCGCACTACCTGCCCGGAGGGGCCGCCGAGCTCGCCCCTCAACCCACCGAGACGGTGTACGTGGTCCTGGCCGGCGCCCTGGTGATGACGAGCGAGGGGGATGAGGCGGTCCTCGCACCGAATGACTCCGTGCACTTCAGCCCAGGGACCCTTCGCACGGTCGAGAACCGTACCCACCTGCCTGCCACCATGCTCGTCATCAGGGCCAACAACCCGGACCCGAAGGAGGGCTGAGCCATGACCACGCTCGAGCACGTCGCTGATGGTGAGGGCGGGTCGGGCGAGCCGGTTCTTGCCCACCCGCCGGCTCACCGCCCCGTCCCGGGGGACTTCACCACGACCCGAGCCACCTTCGCCGCGATGGCGCTGTACGACCACCTCGACGGCGAGCAGCGGGCGGGGGTCGTCATCCCGATGGACGACGAGAACCGCCGTCACTGGAACTTCCTGCCGGAATCCGGCCGCCGCGGTGTCGCCCTACGGGACATGACGCAGACTCAGCGGTACCTCACCCACCGGCTCATCGCTGAGTGCCTGTCGGTCGAGGGGTACGCCCAGGTCGTCCAGGTCATGTCCCTCGAACACGTGCTGCGCGAGCTCAACGCACCGCTCTTCGGCCACGTCGCCGCCCACTTCCGCGACCCCGAGGGCTACTTTCTGACGTTCTTCGACCAGCCGCAGCCGGACAGCGACTGGGGCTGGCGCCTCGTCGGTCATCACTTGTCGCTAAACTTCACCGTCGCGGGGCAGGACCTGCTGGCTGCCACCCCGCTGCTCCTCGGGTCCGAACCGGCGCGGCTCGGTCCCTTCCGCATCCTCGGTCACGAGGAGGACCTCGGCTTCTCGCTGCTGACCACCCTCGACGAGCACCAGGCGTTCACGGCAACGATCCACGCGACCCCGCCGCCGGACTTCGCCTCGCGGTGCGTCCCCGTCCTTGGTGACGAAGAGTGGCCGGACGTCCACGGCGTGGGTCGGCGGGACGCTCCCATCACCGACGCCGACCGGCAGGCCCTGCGCTGGGTGAGGGACGAGCGGCGAGGGCTCTCGCGCGCAGCCATGGGCACCGAGCAGCAGAAAGCCTTCGACCATCTGCTCGAGTCATTCGTCCTTCGCCTCAAGCCGGACCAGGTCGGCCGGGAGATGGACCGGATCCGCACGGCCGGCCAAGACGGCCTGCACTTTGTCTGGGCGGGCTCGCACCGGATCGAGGAACCGCACTACTTCCGCATCGAGGGGCCGGTGACCCTCGTCGAGTTCGACAACACCGAGGACGGCGCGAACCACGTGCACTGCGTCTGGCGCGACCCGACCAACGACTTCGGACAGGACATCCTCGCCCAGCACCGAGCGGCCCAGCACGCCCCACGGCAGTGACCAGC
>JBDSVV010000300.1:0-3529 GCA_039927035.1 Ornithinibacter sp.
GTCGGGGTCGTGGCGTGCGCGGCCGGGCCCGGGGTCGCGGCCCTGATGGAGGCGGTGGGGGCGGTGGTGGTGCCCTCCGGCTCCGGACGACGGGCCTCCGCCGGGCAGCTCCTCGACGCGGTGCGGCGAGCCGGCGCCGACTCCGTCGTCATCATCCCCGGCGATCCTGACACGTTCATGTCCGCCGGGGTCGCGGTCCAGGCGGCAGCAGGGGAGGGGCTGGACGCTCACGTGCTCCCCGCCCGCACGACCGTGCAGTCCCTCGCCGCGCTCGCGGTCCTGGACCCGACCCGGTCGCTGCGCGACAACCTCCTGTCAATGACGAGCGCCGCGGTCTCCACCCGCCACGGCGCCGTCACCGTCGCCACGAAGCAGGCGCTGACGTGGGCCGGGGTCTGCCAGCCGGGCGACGTGCTGGGCATCGTCGACGGAGACGTCGCGTTCCTGGAGCACGACCTCGACGCAGCGACGCGCGAGGTGCTGGGCCGACTGCTGTCCTCGGGCGGCGAGCTCGTCACCCTCGTCGTCGGTGCCGGTGCCGGTGCCGGTGCCGGTGCCGCGCTCGCCGAGCGGGCCCGCGCCACCCTGCAGCGTGACCGCCCCGAGGTGGAGGTCGCCATCATCGACGGCGGGCAACCCGTCTACCCCCTCCTCATCGGGGTGGAGTGAGTGGCGAGCGAGTCGAGCAAGCTGGCCCCCATCATCGCCACGGCAGCCACGCCGTTCGCGAAGACCCGCGACATCCACACCGTCGGTGACCTGCTCGCGTTCTGGCCGCGGCGCTACCGCAGCAGGGAGAGCGACCTCGGCGCGGTCACGGTGGGGGAGTTCCTCGTCGGCGTCGCGGAGGTGAAGTCGGCCGTGACCCGCCCGATGCGCCAGCGCAAGGGAAAGATGCTCAATGTCGTCATCACCGACGGCACCCACGACCTCGACGTCACGTTCTTCAAGGCCTGGGGCCACGAGCAGGCGCTGAAGCCGGGGTCCCGAGGGATCTTTGCGGGAGTCGTGGGCACCTATGACGGGCGCCTCCAGCTGACCCACCCCGGCTACACGATGCTCGACGACTTCGATGCCGGGGACCGCAAGGACCTCATCCCGATCTACCGGTCGGTCGGGAAGCTGCACACCTGGACCGTGACCGAGAGCGTGCGCCGGGTGCTCGACGTGCTCGACGAGGTGCCCGACGCGCTGCCGGAGGACGTGCGCAGCCGCAGGCGGCTGGTCTCCCGCACCGCAGCTCTGCGCGGCATCCACACCCCCAACTCGTGGGCTGAGGTCGAGACCGCCCGGCGTCGGCTGCGCTTCGAGGAGGCTTTCGTGCTGCAGTGCGTCCTCGCCCAGCGACGTCGTACGGCATCCGCGCAGTCGACCACGGCTCGCCTGGCCCGGCCCGGGGGCCTCCTCGACGCGTTCGATGCCCGGCTGCCCTTCGAGCTCACAGCCGGTCAGCAGGAGGTGGGCGCGACCCTCACCGCCGAGATGGGCGCCGCCGTGCCCATGCACCGCCTGCTGCAGGGCGAGGTCGGCTCGGGCAAGACCGTCGTCGCGCTGCGCGCGATGCTCGCCGCCGTCGACTCCGGCGGGCAGGCCGCGTTGCTGGCGCCCACCGAGGTGCTCGCCAGCCAACACCACCGCACCATTACGTCGATGCTCGGCGACCTCGCCCGGGGCGGCATGCTCGGCGGGGCCGAGGCCGGCACCCGGGTGGCCCTGCTCACCGGCAGCCAGACCACCGCCCAGCGCCGCAGCGCACTGCTCGACATCGCGAGCGGCGATGCCGGGATCGTCGTGGGGACCCATGCCCTGCTGCAGGACAAAGTGAGCTTCATCGACCTCGCGCTGGTGGTCGTCGACGAGCAGCACCGCTTCGGGGTGGAGCAGCGAGATGCGTTGCGCGGTAAGGGATCTGTGCCGCCCCATGTCCTGGTCATGACCGCGACTCCCATCCCGCGCACGGTCGCGATGACGGTGTTCGGGGACCTCGAGACCTCGACGCTGCGCGAGCTGCCTGCCGGCCGCGAACCCATCACGACGCACGTCGTCCCCGAGGACCGACCCGGCTGGATGACGCGCACCTGGGCGCGGGTGGCCGAGGAGGTGCGTGAGGGGCGGCAGGCCTATGTCGTGTGCCCACGGATCGGGGACGAGGACGGCGCCGACGACGAGACCGTGCTGGTGGTCGAGGTCGATCCTGACGACGACGCTGCGGAGTCCGTCTCACCGGCCCGTCCGCTCAAGAGCGTGTATGCCGTGCACGCCGGGTTGGTCGAGGAGGCCGTCCTGGCTGGGCTGAGCGTCGAGGTGCTGCACGGGCGGCTCACGCCCGAGGCGAAGGATGCGGTGATGGGCCGCTTCGCGCGCGGCGAGCTCGACGTGCTCGTCTCGACGACGGTGGTCGAGGTGGGGGTTGACGTGCCCAACGCCAGCGTCATGGTCGTCATGGACGCCGACCGCTTCGGGGTCTCTCAGCTGCACCAGCTGAGAGGTCGCGTCGGCCGTGGCGGGCACCCCGGCCTCTGCCTGCTCGTCACCGGCTCGGACGTGGAGGCCGCGACGACCCGCCTGACGGCGGTCGCGGCCTCGACCGACGGGTTCGAGCTCGCGCGGCTCGACCTGTCCCAACGGCGGGAGGGCGACATCCTCGGCGCCGCCCAGCACGGCCGCCGCACCCAGCTGGAGTTCCTGCACGTGCTCGACGACGAGGAGGTCATCGAGCAGGCGCGCGCCGACGCCTTCGCCGTCATCGACACCGACCCCGAGCTGAGCGAGCACCCACACCTGTCCGGGGCCGTGCGGGCCAGGGTCGACGCCGAGCAGGCCGCCTACCTGGAACGAGGATGAGATGACCCGCATCATCGCCGGCAGCGCCGGAGGGCGCAGCCTGCGCACCCCGCCCGGAAGCGGCACCCGCCCCACCAGCGACCGGGTGCGTGAGGCGATCTTCTCCGCCCTCCAGTCCCGCGACGCACTCGCCGGCTCGCGGGTGGTGGACCTGTATGCCGGGTCCGGGGCGCTGGGGCTGGAGGCTGCGAGCCGGGGCTCGGAGTCGGTGCTGCTCGTGGAGTCCGACGCGCGAGCCGTCTCGGTGATCAGGGACAACATCGCGGCACTGGGTCTTCCGGCCGCACAGGTCACCCGCCAGAGCGTGCTCTCCGTCGTGTCCGCGCCCCCAGCAGGGGGCGCGGTGTCGCTGGCTCTCCTCGACCCGCCCTACTCTCTCGGCGAGGACGACCTGGCCGTGGTGCTCCAGCACCTCCTCGACCGGTGGCTGGACGCGGAGGCCCTCGTGGTGGTCGAGCGCTCCACGCGCTCACCCGAGCCGTCCTGGCCCGGCGCGCTTGACCGACTCGGTACGGGCCGACGCTACGGCGAGACGACGGTCTGGTTCGCCGAAGTCCGCTGACCCGATCGACCGGGCTGCCCGGCATCCGTTGGCAGGATGGGCCCATGACCCAGATCGAGATCCCACGGCCCACCAGCGGCGACGTCGTCGAGCTGATCCTGACCGACCACCGACTCTTCGAGG
>JBDSVV010000301.1:0-8235 GCA_039927035.1 Ornithinibacter sp.
GACGACGTCGCGGCGGGGGTGTCGCTGCCGCAGGCCGCGAGGAGCGCGGGTGCCCCCAGCAGTGCACCGGCGCCGAGGGCGCCGCGCAGCACGTTCCGGCGGTCGACACCGCCGAACGAGGCGGGGATTGCGCTGGTGGGTGACGGGGTGGGCGGGACCGGGTGTGCCATGGGTGTCTCCTTTGACGTCCAGTTTCTGACACATTCGATCAGAAACAAACACTTGTGGGGCCGAGTCTCACTCCCTGACCCCCACCTGTCAAGGGCTGTCCAAGCCCCGTTGCAGCGTTGTTACCAATACGTTCCCAACGCATCCGCGTGCGGCTTTCCAGCGGCCCGCGGCGTCGGTCCGCGTGCAGGCGAGCCGGCCGCCGCTGCAGTGGATGTTCATTTGTGTTGATACCTGTTGACAACTGTCCGGCGACCCAAGACACTGACGCCCATGCGTCAATGGCCCGACGACAGGATCGCCTTCGGTGGCGACTACAACCCCGAGCAGTGGTCCCGGGAGGTCTGGGCCGATGACATGGCCCTGATGACGCAGGCGGGTGTGAGCTTCGTGTCGCTCGGCATCTTCTCCTGGTCCTGGCTCGAACCGTCCAAGGGCGAGTACACCTTCGAGTGGCTCGACGACATCATGGACCTCCTGCACGCCAACGGGATCGCCGTGGACCTGGCCACCGCGACCGCGACGCCCCCACCCTGGCTCTCCTCGGCATACCCCGAGATCCTGCCCGTCGACCGCGAGGGCCGCACCCTCTGGCCGGGCAGCCGCCAGGCCTGGTGCCCCTCCTCCCCGCTCTACCGCGAGATGGCCCTGGAGCTGACAGACCGGATCGCCGGGCGCTACCACGACCACCCCGCACTGGCCATGTGGCACGTCTCCAACGAGTACGCGTGCCACAACCTGCCCTGCTACTGCGACACCTGCGCCCTGACGTTCCGCCGCTGGCTCGAGCGCCGCCACGGCACCCTCGACGCCCTCAACGAGGCCTGGGGGGCGGCGTTCTGGAGCCAGCGCTACACCGAGTGGGACGACATCCTCCCGCCGCGGGTCACCACGACGTTCAACAACCCGACGCACGTGCTCGACTACTCGCGGTTCGGCTCCGACACCCTGCTCGACTTCTACCTGGCCGAGCACGAGGTGATCCGTCGCCACTCCGAGGGAGTGCCGGTGACGACCAACTTCATGACGATGAGCACCTTCCGCCTCTTGGACTACCACTCGTGGGCCCCCCACCAGGACGTCGTGAGCACCGACCACTACATCGTCGATGCCCTCGAGCACCCCCGGGCCGAGCTGTCCTTCAACGGCGACCTGACTCGTGGCATCGCGAGCGGCAAGCCCTGGATGCTCATGGAGCACTCGACCAGCGCCGTGAACTGGCAGCCCGTCAACCCGGCCAAGCTCCCGGGCCAGACGATCCTGGACTCCCTCACCCACGTCGCCCGCGGCGCCGACGACCTCGGCTTCTTCCAGTGGCGACAGTCGCGTGCGGGCTCGGAGAAGTTCCACTCGGCGATGGTTCCGCACGCCGGGGAGGACAGCGACAGGTTCCGCGAGGTGTGCGAGCTCGGCGCGATCGCAGGACGGCTCGGCGAGCTACGCGGCTCCCTCGTCGAGGCCGACGTCGCGATCCTCTGGGACTACGAGTCGGAGTGGGCGGTGGCCGGCCCGTGTATGCCGTCGACGCACCTGGACTACGTGACGGCCGCGCACACCGTGCACCGGCTGCTCCGCGACCGCGGGATCACCTGCGACGTCGTGCACCCCGACGCCGACCTCTCCGCCTACGCAGTGGTTGTCGTGCCCACCCTCTACCTCGTCTCCGACGCCCAGGCGGATGCCGTCCGCGTCGCCGCCGAGGCGGGGGCACACGTGCTCGTCACCTACTTCTCGGGCATCAGCGACCGCGACGACCACGTGCGCCTCGGGGGCTACCCGGGAGCCTTCCGCGAGCTCCTGGGTGTGCGGGTCGAGGAGTTGTTCCCGCTGCGCGTCGGTGAGGAGGTCGCACTCTCCGGTGGTGGCACCGGCTCGGTCTGGAGCGAGGACGCCCGTGTCGTCGACGCGGAGGTCGTCCACTCCTACGCCGACGGCCCCCTCAGTGGCCGCCCCGCCGCGACCCGTCGAGCAGTGGGTGACGGCATCGCCTGGTATCTCGGGACCCTGCCCGACGACGAGACGTTGGCGGCGCTGCTCGAGCGGGTGACCACGGAGGCCTCCGTGCAGCGCACGGCCGAGGCACCGGTGGGCGTGGAGGTCGTGCGGCGCCGCACCGGTGACCAGCGATGGCTCTTCGTGCTCAATCACACCGCTGAGTCCTGTGAGGTGGCAGTCACCGGACACGACCTCGTCTCCGGTGCCACCGTCGGCCCCACCCTCTCCCTCGCCGCGCACACCGCGGCAGTGGTGCGAGAGGACTGAGCGTGCTCGCCAGCCAGCGCCGAGCCGCCATCCTCGCCATCGTCGAGGAGACCGGCGCGATCCGGGTCTCCGAGCTCGTCGAGCAGCTCGGGGTGTCCGACATGACGGTGCGCCGCGACATCGAGCGCCTCGATGGTGACGGCCTCCTGGAGCGGGTGCACGGTGGGGCGATGGCCATTCTGCCGCGCGCGACGGACGAGCCGGGCTTCACCGCGAAGTCCGGGCTGATGACCGCGGCAAAGCAGGCCATCGCGGCGGCGGCCGCAGCCCGCGTCGAGCCGGGCGCGACGATCGGCATCTCCGGTGGCACCACGACCTACGAGTTCGCCGGGGCGATCCGCGGCATCCCAGGCCTGACTGTCGTCACCAACTCGGTACCCGTGGCCCAGCTGCTCCACGAGTCGCCAGGGGCCGATCACGTGGTCGTCCTCACCGGTGGGGTGCGCACGCCGTCGGATGCGCTCGTCGGCCCGGTCGCCATCGCCGCCCTCCGCGGCCTCCACGTCGACCGGCTGTTCCTCGGGGCACACGGCATCGACCGGGCCGCCGGCTTGACGACCCCCAACCTCGTCGAGGCAGAGACCAACCGGGCTCTGGTGGAGGCCAGCAGGTCGGTGTCGGTGCTCGCCGACCACACCAAGGTGGGAATCGTGGGGCTCTCGACCTTCATGCAGCTCAGCGAGGTGGACACACTCATCACGGACTCGGGCATCACCGCGCGGGCTCGAGCCGTGCTGGAGGAGTCTGTCGACCACCTCGTGCTCGCCGACTCCTCGGTCACCACGCCCGGCACCAGCCGTGGCGCCGCCCGCACAGGGGATGCCGGGTGAGGACCCAGACGTCGGCGCGCCGGACAGCGGCCCGGCTCGCCGACGGGCGCGAGATCTTCTACTACGACGACACCCCGGACGCGCCCGCACGCACGGTTCGGGACACCAGGGACCTCGGCCGCAGGGCCAGCGCGGGGCACATCCGCTTCGACGCCCTGGTCGGGGACTGGGTCGCCGTCGCCGGGCACCGGATGAACCGCACCTTCCTGCCTCCGCGAGACGAGTGCCCCCTCTGCCCTGCGGGACGCGGGAGCTCATCCTCGGAGGTGCCGGACCCGGCATACGACGTGGTGGTCTTCGAGAACCGCTTCCCCTCCTACGCTCCGCTCGCGGACGACGTGCTGGCGGACGACGTGCTGGCGGGCGACGGGCCCTTCCAGAAGGCTCCGGCACGCGGGCGCACCGAGGTCGTCTGCTTCACCAGCGACCACGAGGCGAGCTTCGGGTCGCTCCCGCCGTGGCGGATCCGCACGGTCATCGATGCCTGGGCCGACCGCACCAGGGCGCTGGCCGCCGACCCCGACGTCGAGCACGTCTTCTGCTTCGAGAACCGGGGCCAGGAGATCGGGGTCACGCTGCACCACCCCCACGGCCAGATCTACGGCTACCCCTACGTTCCGGCGCGCACCCGCGAGATCCTCACCCGCGCCCAGGAGCACCATGCGCAGACCGGACGGTTGTTGGGCGCCGACATCCTGGCTGCCGAGCGGGCCGACGGCTCGCGGGTGGTGCTGAGCACCGAGCACTGGACGGCATACGTCCCCTTCGCAGCGCGGTGGCCGTTGGAGGTGCACGTGGCCCCGCACCGTGACGTGCCCGACCTCGTCGCCCTCGACGCGGCGGAGCGCGACGACCTCGCGACCCTCTATCTCGACCTGCTCGCGCGGTTGGACCGCTACCACGTCGCTGACGACGGCGCGCCGATCACCCTCCCCTACATCGCCGCGTGGCACCAGGCGCCTGCAAGGGTCGGTCGCGAGATCTCACGCCTGCACCTGCAGGTGATGTCGGTGCTGCGCGAGCCCGGCAAGCTGAAGTACCTCGCGGGGTCGGAGAGTGGCGCCGGCGGATGGGTCAACGATGCCCATCCCGAGGCGGTGGCCCAGCGGCTCCGATCGCTGGCCTGAGGGTCAACCCGGTTCGGGGAGTGCCGGCACCCCGAGGTCACGCTTGAGGTAGGCGTAGGGGAAGGTCGAGCCGACGACCTGCCAGCCCTCGTCGCTCGCGCCCTGCACCCGCCTGCGCAGCATCGAGACCCGCTGGTGCTCCCACTGTGTCAGGGTGCGCACGACCCGGTGGTAGAACGGGCCGAACTCCACGCTGTGCCAGCCGTATCGGCCTGCGACCGCGAGTTCCTTCATCTAGTCGAACGCCGTCACCGGCCCGATAATCTGCTCGTCCGGGTCGAGCGGAGGCGTGGGCGAGACAACGGGGAACCGCTTCTGCGCCGCCTGCTTGCTCATCCCGAGCGTGGCACCGGTCGCTGCCCACGTGGCACCCGATGACCGGGCGGCCGCCACCGCGTCGTGGAGGAGTCGGCGGGACTGGGCCTCGACGTCGGCGGCCACGGTGATGAGCCGCAGGTAGTCCTCGACGTCCTCCGGGTCGGCGTTGGCCACGAGCACGCCGATCGCCTCGGCCAGCGCCTCGCTGGTGGTTTCGGCGCCCGGGGTCCCAGTGGTCAGCGCTCGTCGGCGTGCGCACCGTCGGCGTCCTTGACGCCCTTCACGCCCCTCACGCCGTCAGACGGCCGCCACCCTCCGGGACGGCGCCGCATCATGCTCGACGCGACACCGACGAGGGCGACCATGAAGAGCGCTCCCTCGATCTGGAGCCAGCGCGGCGGGTCCGTGAAGGTCAGCAGCATGCCGAGGAAGGGCACCACGAGGAGGAGGCCGTAGCCGGTGTTCCAGGTTGTGCGGGGATCCGTGGAGTCCATCGGTCAACCACAGGTCGACGAGTCCGCCAGGTCAACCATCAGTTGACGCGGACTCGTGCGCCGCTCCGCTCAGCCAGGGAGGTTCGCGCTGCGGTGTGCACGTTGGGGTGAAGGAGAGTGCCCGCCACGCGGAAGAGCGGAGCGCACGCAGGTAGTGGTGGGTGCGCGCCGATCTTCCGCGTGAGCGACAACCCGGGCCGAGGGCGCTGAGAGCACCGAGCAGGGCCGCGCTCGTCGCGTCCGCCGTCGAACGAGAGATGCGTCGACCTGCCGCCCAGCAGGACGCGGAGATCCTTGGGGCACAAGGTGAGGCGGACGACCTCGACGCCCACGTCGAGTGGACCGCCACGCCCCGCGAAGGTTCAGGACTGACTGGATGTGGAGATCTGTTCGATCCGCCTCGACCCGACGCGTGCAGTTGTCCTGGCCCATGACATCGAGGTGCTCCTCCTGCACTGACGCCGCGAACGCGCGCCGGCGACAGGACCGGATGCCGGACGCGCGGGCGGCGTCCCCACCCGAGCCCCGCCCGTCAGGAGCCCGACGGATCGGCGGCCCACGAGCGGTCGGCCGCAAGCGCGCAGACCACCTCGACGATCATCACTCGCTCGAGCACCTTGATCCGCTCGTGCAGGGAGTCGACGGTGTCGTCGCGCTCCACCAACACCGCCCGCTGGTCGATGATCGCCCCGGTGTCGACCCCGGCATCCACCCAGTGGCAGGTGCACCCAGTGACCCGCACGCCGTGCTCCATCGCGTCACGCACCCCGTGCGCCCCGGGGAAGCTGGGCAGCAACGCCGGGTGGGTGTTGATCACCCGGTGCGACCCCAGAACGCCTGGGCCGAGCACCTTCATGAACCCGGCCGAGACGACGAGATCGGGAGATGCCTCGGCCACGAGACGCTCGAGGTCATTGTCCCAGTCCGCCCGGGTCGCGTAGTCGACGACCCGGCACACGAACGTGGGGATGCCGTGCTCCTCGGCCCGTGACACACCGCCGGTGCCGTCGCGGTCGGCCCCGACCGCGACCACCCTGAATCCCGCGCCGGGAACGGCCGAGGCGTCGATGAGCGCCTGCAGGTTGCTGCCCGAGCCGGATACGAGGACGACGAGCGCGAGCGGCTCGAGCGTCATCGGCGCAGTCGCCAGGCGTCGCGGACCACGACGGCCATGGCCCCCACGACCAGCTCCGCGAAGACGGCGAGGGTGAGCAGCGCAGCGGGCGCTCCCACCGAGGCGAGGCGGTACTGGCCGAGGGACCCACCGGCCACGACGTCGAGGATACCGATCGCCACGGCGCAGACCAGGCACGCCGCAGTCGCGACAGATGCCTTGGTGCGCAGTCGGGACAGGCGCGCCACGGCATCCAGCGAGCGGCGGCCCACCCACGCACCCACACCCACGACGACGAGCGCGCTCAGCGCGGTGAACCAGGGAAAGGAGTTCGGCTGGGGCAGCGCCGCGAAGACCGGCACCATCGGCATCAGCCCGGCGGTCGAGCCGCCCCACGTCGTGGAGCCGCCCTCGACCACGTGGAAGCCGGGGCCGGCGAGGAACGACACGGCCCACAGTGCAAGGTTCGGCAGGGCGGAGAACTGCGCCACGACGAGGATGACGGACCCGAAGCCCCCAGCCGTCAACGCAGCCTGCACCCCGGTGACCTCACCCCACGAGAGGAGGACCATCACGAGAACGAGGAGCGCGCCGACACAGAGGAGGGCCGTAGCCCCGCGGAGTCCGGGACGCAGTCCACGGCGCACGGAGTCCGGCACCCGGGACGCGTCGAGCACGGGGCCCAGCACGTCGGGGTCCTGCGCCACCAGGGGGCGCAGCGCGAAGGCAATGGCCAGCAGCGGAACCAGCACGGCCGGAAGCGCCAACGACAGGGGGGACACCCCGAACGGGCCGGGTGAACTCAGCCGTGCGGCGATGGCGACGGCCACGGCATACCCGCCCCACCACGCACCGAGGGTGGCCGCCAGAGGGGCCGGGACAAGACCGCGCCAGTGCTCACCGTCGGTGGGAACGCCGGCCATCGCCTCGCGGGCGCCGAGTCGCGCGACGACGACGAGGAGCAGCAGACCCAGGAGCGGGACGAGCGAGATCGTCACGGGGCCGTTGGTGAGGTGGGCACCGCCGGTGAGCAGCCACAGCGCGGTTCCGGTGCCGACCGCGCCCCACGGCGAGCCGGTGGCGCGCGGCTCCACCAGCCACGCGAGCACGACCGGAACGACGACCACCAGGGCCGAGATCACGCCGGTGGCCAGACCCAGGAGCAGGCCTCGCAGCCACCGCACGTCCCAGACTGGCGTCCATCCCGTGGTGGCCTCGTCAGCGTCCTCGCCCCCGGGAAGGGCGGAGCGGAGGCGGTCGATGACGGTCATCTCGACCAGTGTGCGACATCGCGGCGCCATGTCGTGCGAGCAACGCCGAGGCGGAACGCATTTCGTGACAGAGCCACCGACACACCGGATCCCTCGGTGGGACAAGGAAAACCTTCCCCTGTCTCACCGAAGTTTTCGCAGGTGACCCCGAAGACCCCGGTGAGAGGGTCAGGCGTTCAGCGAGCGCATGATCTCTCGCATCAGGTCAGCGGTCGCTGACGGTGACTTGCCGACCTTGACGCCGGCGGCCTCGAGGGCCTCCTGCTTGCCCAGGGCCGTGCCGGCGGAACCCGAGACGATGGCGCCGGCGTGGCCCATGGTCTTGCCCTCCGGAGCGGTGAAGCCCGCGACGTAGCCGACGACCGGCTTGGTGACGTGCTCCTTGATGTATGCCGCGGCGCGCTCCTCTGCGTCGCCGCCGATCTCACCGATCATGACGATGGCGTCGGTGCCCGGGTCGTTCTCGAACGCCTCGAGGCAGTCGATGTGGGTGGTGCCGATGATCGGGTCGCCACCGATGCCCACCGCCGAGGAGAAGCCGAACTCCCGCAGCTCGTACATCATCTGGTAGGTCAGGGTGCCCGACTTGGACACCAGCCCGATCCGACCCGCCCCCGCGATGGTCGCGGGGATGATGCCGGCGTTGGACAC
>JBDSVV010000302.1:0-6514 GCA_039927035.1 Ornithinibacter sp.
GGTGCTTGGAGATGTGCTGGACGACGCCGTCGGGGACGAGGTACCAGAGCGGTTCGCCGGCGCGGACCCGCGCCCGGCAGTCGGGGGAACTGATCGCCAGCGCGGGGACCTCCTGCAGGGTTACCCGCTCCCCGGGCAGCCCCGTCTCGGAGAGCTCGTAGCCCGGCCGGGTGACCCCGACGAACTGGGCCAGCGACCACAGCTCGTCGGCATCCTTCCAGGACAGGATCTGTGCGAGGGCGTCGGCGCCGGTGATGAAGAACAGCTCGGCGTCGGGCCGCTGCGCGTGCAGGTCACGCAGCGTGTCGATCGTGTAGGTGGGGCCGTCCCGGTCGATGTCGACCCGGGAGACGGTGAAACGGGGGTTGGACGCGGTCGCGACCACCGCCATGAGGTATCGGTGCTCGGCAGGGGCGACGTCGCGCCCCTCCTTCTGCCAGGGCTCCCCGGTGGGCACGAAGACGACCTCGTCCAGACGCAGGAGGGACTGCACCTCCGAGGCAGCGACGAGGTGACCGTGGTGGATCGGGTCGAAGGTCCCACCCATGACCCCCAACCGCATCGGCTGGGCGATCAGTGCTGTCCGGGGTGCTCGGGCCAGTGTGCCTCGTCGCCCTCGGGCTGGGGGTGACCGGCCTGGTAGGCGGTCCTCGACGACCCGTCGGCAGCCGGCCCGCTCCCCGTCTGGTGGTGGGCCACCGGCCCGGCGTGCTTCTGCGCCGTGCCTCGGAAGGACCAGGTCAGGCCAAGCAGGAACGTGAAGGCAAGAAGGGCGAGGGTGCCGAAGAGCCACGGGGGCATCGGGAGCTCGCGGGTGGCCCCTTCGGTCACGAAGAGCGCGACATTCATCGTCATGGGAGAAGCGTACCGCCACGTCGTCCACGGATTTCGTCCACAGGGCTGTGCATGACCGTCCGCCTGAGTCTGGCGGCCTGTGGACGACACGCCCGACCGGCACGATGTTTTGATTGAATATGTCGATCGGCTTGCGCGGCAACGACTTCGACCACTACAACAGTACCCACGCCCTTTGAGGGGACACGGGCCGGGGACACCTCCGGTGGCGGGTTTCGGACGAGGGCGGGTCGATCGGATAACGGCATTCCTCTCTCGCCCGGGACACCTCGGTCGGGGCGCAACGAGATCCACGGAGTTCTCTTCGGGGGGTCGCTGCGTCGCGCGCGACGGCGCGGGTGCCGCGGCCGACGGCCTGAGTCGAAGCCCGTCCCTCCGGGGGCGGCGCCACCGTCGCGTGGCAGCCCCTGCGGTTTCACCGCAGGGACCGACCGGCTCTATCGCTGGCCCAGGCCGGCACCGAGGGCCTCCGAACTCATACTCGGGGGCCCTCGGCCGAGCGGCAGGTCCGGCGACGAACGGAGACATTCGACGGTGTCGGTGCAAGCCGTGACGCGCGGGCGGCTCTGCGATCTACTCTTGGCCCCATGACGGACTCCCCCGTCGACCTCAGCGTCGTCGTCCCCATCTACAACGAGGAAGAGGTGCTTCCCCTCCTCGTGGAGCGCCTGCGCCCCGTGGCTGATGCCTGGGACGTCGACTACGAGATCATCTGCGTCGACGACGGCTCGGACGATGCCACCCCCGTGGTGCTCCAGCGCCTGCGCCGGGAGTGGCCGCAGGTGCGCGTCGTGCGGCTGCGCGCCAATGCCGGGCACCAGGCAGCGATCTCGGCCGGGCTGGCTCGCGCCCGGGGCCGGTGGGTCGTCACGATCGACGCCGACCTGCAGGACCCGCCCGAGGTGATCGGCGAGATGCTCGCGGTGGCACGCGGGACGGGCCTCGACGTGGTCTACGGCGTGCGCGAGGACCGGTCCAGCGACACCGCGTTCAAGCGCTTGTCCGCCCGCGCGTTCTACCGTTCGATCCGGGCGATGTCCGATGTGGACGCCAGAGTGGATGCCGGTGACTTCCGGCTCATGTCCCGGGCGACGGTCGATGCCGTGAATGCGCTGCCGGAGAGCAACCGCGTGCTCCGGCTCGTGGTGCCGGCGCTGGCCTTTCCCAGCGGTTCCGTGCCGTATGTCCGAGCGGTGCGCGCTGCCGGTGAGTCGAAGTACCCGCTCGGGAAGATGATCCGGCTCTCCGTCGACGGGGTGACCGGCTTCTCGATCGCCCCGCTGCGCTTCGCGACCTGGCTGGGGCTCCTCGGCGGTCTCGCCGCCATCGGGGTGCTGGTCTTCGCGCTCGTCAACATGCTGCTGGGCAACACCCTCCCAGGTTGGACGTCGACCGTGGTGGTCGTCTCCGCGGTGGGTGCCGTACAGCTGCTCGCGCTGGGCATTCTCGGGGAGTACGTCGGCCGGATGTACTCAGCGCTCCAGGCGCGACCGGCATACTTCATCGCCCACGACTCCCTGGACTCGCAGGGCGGAGTGCACGGCCCTGGTGGGCCCGGCGGCTCAGGGGTTGTCGTGAGCGACGGGGGCGCCCGGGAGCGTCAGACCCGCACCTGACCGTCGCCCTCGACGACCCACTTGGTGGTCGTGAGCTCGGGAAGAGCCATGGGCCCGCGCGCGTGGAGCTTTTGGGTGGAGATGCCGATCTCCGCGCCGAACCCGAACTCACCACCGTCGGTGAACCGGGTGCTCGCGTTGACCATGACTACCGCGGCGTCGACCTCCGCCGTGAAGCGCCGGGCCGCCGCACGATCCTGGGTCACGATGGCCTCGGTGTGCCCTGACCCATGCTGCCGGATGTGGGCCAGCGCGGCGTCGAGGTCCCGGACCACCCCGATCGACATCTCGAGCGCGTGGAACTCGGTGGCGAAGTCCTTCTCGGTCGCGATCTCGTGCGCGACCCCGGCGGCGTCGGCGTGGATGCCGCTGGCCCGGTCGGTGTGCAGGAGCACTCCCTCGCCCGCGAGCGCGGCGAGGCCCTTCGGCAGGAAGGCCGCCGCGACGTCCTGGTGCACCAGGAGGGATTCGGCGGCGTTGCAGACGCTCGGACGGTGGGTCTTGGAGTTGATGGTGATCGCGAGCGCCATCTCGAGGTCGGCGGCTGCGTCGACGTAGACGTGACAGTTGCCGATTCCTGTCTCGATGACGGGCACGGTCGACTCGGTGACGACAGTCCGGATCAGGTCGGCGCCTCCGCGGGGGATGAGGAGGTCGACGAGGCCTCGCGCCGTCATCAGGGCACGCACTGCGCCGTGGCCGCCCTCGAGGAGCCCGACCGCATCCGCCGGAAGACCCTGCTCGGTGAGGGAGTCACGCAGCACGGCGACGAGCGCACGGTTGGTGTCCGCGGCGGCGCTTCCCCCCCTCAGGATCACCGCGTTGCCGGACTTCAGGGCGAGACCCGCGGCATCCACGGTGACGTTGGGGCGAGCCTCGTAGATCATCCCGACGACGCCCATCGGCACCCGCACCTGCCGGATCTGCAGACCGTTGGCCAGCGTCGAGCCCCGCACGACCTCGCCGACCGGGTCGGGGAGGCCCGCGATGTCCCGCAGGGCCCCCGCCACCGACGCGACGCGCGCCGGGTCCAATCGGAGGCGATCCTGAAGGCTCTCCGGCATCCCGTTGTCCCGACCCCGGGCGAGGTCGGCCTCGTTGGCGGTCACCACCGGGGCGGTGGCTGCGTCCAGGGCATCGGCCAGAGCGCGCAGGGTGGCATCCTTCTCGGCCCTTGACATCAACGCCAGTCGGCGCGACGCCGTGCGCGCGGATTCGGCCAGCGCGCGAACGGTCTCGACGTCAGCCGGGGCGATGCCTTCAGTTCGGTCAGCCATGGACCCAAGGGTATGACGGTGCTGCTCCTGCGCGGCCCCGCACCCACCACTGAGACGGACACGGCGTCGGCTCCGAGCGGAGCCCGGTCCATCGCACCTCTCGAGGGCCTGCACCCCGGACCCCCGTCCTGGGACGTCCAGATGGATCACGTGGCGTGCCACCCACACCCGACCCATTTTATGAACCATCCGACCGGTTGGATCACCACACGAGCCAGGAACTGGCATGCCATCGGAACCATCCGACCGGTTGGATCACCACACGAGCCAGCCAGGAGCTGGCATGCCACGTGATCCATCCGGACGTCCTGTGACGGGGTTCGTGATGGGCCATGCGATGGGATCCATCCGGCCGTCCTGTGACGGGGTTCGTGGCGGGAGGTCGAGCAATGCCCCGCCGGCACCTGGCAGCGCCACCCCCGGGGGGCCACTGCCTCATGGCGACGAGATGTCGCTCAGTGCGAGGATGTGGGCGTGACGACGATCCTCTCCATCCAGTCCTCGGTCGCCTACGGTCACGTCGGCAACTCCGCGGCGGTCTTCCCGCTCCAGCGCCTCGGCGTCGAGGTCTGGCCCGTGCACACCGTCAACTTCTCCAACCACACCGGATACGGCGCCTGGCGGGGCCCGCTGATGCGCGCGGAGGACGTCAGGGAGGTCGTCACGGGCATCGAGGAGCGTGGCGCGCTGCCCGGGGTCGACGCGGTGCTCTCGGGATACC
Source organism: Ornithinibacter sp. (assembly GCA_039927035.1). Taxonomy (GTDB): domain Bacteria; phylum Actinomycetota; class Actinomycetes; order Actinomycetales; family Dermatophilaceae; genus Fodinibacter. Next base: position 4,470 of record JBDSVV010000302.1, read on the forward strand.
AGGGCGGGGAGCAGATCGGTGAGGTCATCCTCGACGCCGTCGCCCGCACCAAGGCCGCCAACCCCGACGCCATCTACGCCTGTGACCCGGTGATGGGCAACGCCACCTCAGGCTGCTTCGTGCACCCGGCCATCCCCGTGCTACTGCGCGAGAAGGTCGTGCCGAAGGCCGACCTCATCACGCCGAACCAGTTCGAGCTGGGGTTCCTGACCGAGACCGATCCGGGGGACCTCGACTCCACGTTGGCCTCGGTGGAACGAGCTCGCCAGATGGGGCCGAGCACGGTGCTCGTGACCTCGGTGCTGCGCCCGGACCGGCCCGAGGGAACCATCGAGATGCTGGCGGTCCATGGCAACGGTGCGTGGATCGTGCGCACCCCGCACCTGCCGCTGAAGGCCAACGGTTCCGGCGACGTCACGGCTGCCCTCTTCACGGCGCACCTGCTTGAGACCGGGGATGCCGGGCTGGCACTGGGCCGCACCGTGTCCAGCGTCTTCGACCTGCTGGAGCGCACCCACGAGTCGGGTCATCGCGAGCTCCAGCTGGTGCAGAGCCAGGAGCAGATCGCTCACCCGCGGATGCAGTTCGAGGTCGAGCAGGTCCGCTGACGCAGGCCCGGAGGACGGCTCAACGGCCAGCTCAGAGGACGACGAGGTGGTCCCGGTGGATGACCTCGCGCTCATACGCCGGCCCGAGCTCCGCGGCCAGGTCCCGCGTGGAGCGGCCCAACAGCCGCGGGAGCTCCCCCGAGGCGTAGTTGACCAACCCGCGGGCGATCACCCGCCCGTCGGGACCGCACACGTCCACGGCATCCCCGGCGGAGAAGTCCCCGGTCACCCCGGTGATCCCCGCGGGCAGCAGCGACGTGCCGCGCACGGCAACCGCCGTCACCGCCCCCTCGTCGAGCACCACCGTGCCCCGCGCGGTGGTGGCGTGCGCGAGCCAGCGCTTGCGCGAGGCCCGGGTCGCAGCGGCCGGGGCGAAGACGGTCCCGACGTCGGCTCCGGCGAGCGCCGCCGTGACGTCCTCGAGCCGGGTCAACAGGGTCGGCACGCCCGCGGCGCCCGCGATGCCCGCCGCCTCGACCTTCGTCACCATCCCGCCACTGCCGACGGCGGAACCGGTGCCACCGATCCGCACTGCATCCAGGTCGGCGGTCGTTGCGACGAGCGGCACCCGGCGGGCCCCCGCACGACTCGGCGGCCCGTCGTAGAGGGAGTCGACGTCGGTCAGCAGCACCAACGCCTGCGCTCCGACGAGATCCGCCACGAGCGCCGCCAGCCGGTCGTTGTCGCCGAAGCGGATCTCGTGGGTCGCGACCGTGTCGTTCTCGTTGACGATGGGCACCACCCCGAGCTCGAGCAGGCGATCGAAGGTGCGCCGGGCGTTGGTGTAGTGGGTGCGGCGGGTCACGTCGTCGGCGGTGAGCAGCACCTGGCCGACGGTGAGGCCATGGGCACCGAAGGCGGCCTGGTATGCCGCGACGAGGGCCCCCTGCCCCACGCTGGCGGCCGCTTGTTGGGTCGCGAGGTCGCTGGGGCGCCTCGGCAGACCCAGCGGCCCCAGCCCGGCCGCGATGGCGCCGGAGGAGACGAGCACGACCTGGGTCCCGGCGCGGCGACGCTCGGCCAGGACGTCGACCAGTGCAGTCAACGCGAGGGGGTCCAGGTGACCGCCGTCCTTGCTCGTCAGTGAGGACGAGCCCACCTTGACCACGAGCCGCTGGGCGGAACCCACGGTGGCGCGCAGGCGCGCGGCGATGTCCGGCATCCCAATCGACCCCCGGCTCAGTCCGTTGTGTCGCCGGCGTCGGGGGCTTCCGTGGTGGACCAGTGCCCGGCACTGCGTTCCTGCGCGAGCTCGTCACGTGCAGCGGTCTGGGCGTCCTTGCGCCGGTGGAAGTCCTCGCGGCGCTCGTCGCGGGACTTCCGGCCTTCGCCCTCCAGGCGGAGGTCGGTGCCGCGGGGGCCGGTGAGCAGTTCCGCGCCAGCACTCATCGTGGGCTCCCAGTCGAAGACGACCGCGTTGTCCTCAGGACCCACGAG
>JBDSVV010000303.1:0-12734 GCA_039927035.1 Ornithinibacter sp.
CAGGATCGAGGCGTTGCGGCGGATCGTGTTCCGGCTCGAGCTCGACAGGGTCGCCGTGATCGAGTGCGGGTACATGAACAGCGCGAGCGCCGAGCCGAGCCCCAGGGTCGCGTACGCCCAGTGAGCGGAGTCGCCGGGGATGAACGCCCCGGTCGGCTTTGCGTCCAACGCGCTGGGGGTGGCCATCTTCTGCTCAGCAGCGCTGAAGATGTTCTCCCAACCGCCGACCTTGGTCGGCAGGTAGATGATCGCAACGATGATCACGAGGTAGATCAGGGCGTCCTTGACGAAGGCGATCATCGCCGGCGCCCGCAGGCCACTTGAGTAGGTGTAGGCCGCGAGCAGTGCGAACGCGACGAAGAGCGGCGCGTCCTTGGCGAGCCAGTTGTCCCCACCGCCGACCCCGGCGACCTCGAGCACCGCCTGGATCCCGACGAGCTGGAGCGCGATGTAGGGCATGGTCGCGATGAAGCCGGTGATCGCGACGGCGAGGGAGAGCCCGCGAGAGCCGTGCCTTCCGCGCACGAAGTCGGCGGTCGTGACATAGCCGTGGCGGTGGCTCACCGACCAGAGCCGGCCCATGAAGACGAAGATGATCGGGTACAGCACGATCGTGTAGGGCACCGCGAAGAACCCCCCGACCGACCCGGCCGCGAACATCGCAGCCGGCACGGCGACGAAGGTGTAGGCCGTGTAGAGGTCACCGCCCAGCAGGAACCAGGTGATCCAGGTGCCGAACGAGCGGCCACCCAGGCCCCACTCGTCGAGGGACTCCATGCTGGTGGGTCGCCGCCAGCGGCTCGCGAAGAAGCCCATGATCGTGACGAGGGCGAAGAGCCCGATGAGCACGGCGAGGGCGACGCCGTTGACGCCGCTCATGCCTGGACCTCGCCGTCGGCCCGGGAGACGCCGTCACCGGCATCCGGCCCCTCCACCATCGGGCGGTGTGGCCGCGCGACGAGGACGATCCGATAGGCCGTGTAGGTGAGCGCCGAGCACAGGAAGACCCACAGGAACTGGTACCAGATGAAGAACGGGAAGTCGAAGAGCCGTGGCTCGTCGCGGCTGTAGCTGCTCACCCACATCAGGGCGATGATCGGCAGGGCGAGGAGCACGCACGCGATCGCGAGCAGCCCCTTTCGGGCAGGGGGAACCGTGTCGTGATCGACCGGTCCCCGGTCCACGACGTCGGGTGAATCCATGGCGAACCTCCGAGTCTGCCAGTGCGCCCGACGCGCGCCGGGCCACCAAGAAGACTAGGAGTGAGCGCGGGCGTGGTGACCCTTTGCTGACACACGTGATTGGCGGTCGCAGGGACCGGATGCCGAGGAGCCGCGTCACCGCCGTCGGTGCCGTTGTGCATGATGGGCACGTGCCGACGATCGTCTTCCTCCATGCCCACCCCGACGACGAGGCCTCCCAGACCTCGGGCTCGATGGCCAGGGCCGTCGCCGAGGGAAGCCGGGTGGTCGTGGTCTTCGCAACCAACGGCGACCACGGCGAGGCCCCCTCCGACCTCGCGCCAGGGGAGGGAGTCGTCCAGCGCCGCCGCCAGGAGGCAGCCGGATCCGCTGCCGTGCTCGGCGTCCAGCGGGTCGTCTGGTTGGGGTATACCGACTCGGGCATGACCGGCTGGGAGCAGAACGACCACGAGAACGCCTTCGTCTCGGCGCCGGTCGAGGAGGCCGCCCGACGCTTCGCCGACGTGCTCGACGAGGAGGGCGCCGACGTCGCGGTCGGTTACGACTGGCACGGTGGCTACGGCCACCCCGACCACGTGCAGGTCCACCGCGTGCTGCACGCCGGGGTGGAGTTCGCGGCCGCTCGGCCGCGGGTGCTGGAGTCGACGATGAACCGCGATGCGATGCGGCCGATGGCCGAGATGGCTCGTGCGGCCGGGGAGGACGCCTTCGACCCGGACGGCCCGATGGATGACGGCAACCCGATGGGCACCCCCGAGGCCGAGATCCACTGGCGCGTCGACGTTCGCGAGCAGCTCCCCCTGCGGCGCGCCGCCCTGCAGTGCCACGCGAGCCAGACCAGCGACGTCGGGATGATGCTCTCGATGCCGGAGGAGGTCTTCGCCGTCTTCTTCGGGCACGAGCACTACATCGAGCCGGGGCGCGACGCCGGCATCACCCACGGCTGGCCGTTCGGCGCCTGACCCCTGAGTCGGCCGTGGCTGCGGCGGAGAACCCACGGGTCAGCGGGTCGCGAGGACCTCCGACTCGTCCCGCTCCTCGGTGGCCACGCTGACCTCCCTGACGGCCCCGAGGTCGCCACCGGCGTGCTCGAGCAGGAGCCTGGCCGCCGCCCGACCTGATTGGACCATGCGGTCGAGCTGGTGGAACTCCAGGAGCCCGACGCCCATCGACGACGGACTGAGCACCCACGCACCCTGGCGACGGGCGGCCTCGACGGCGCCCCCGCTGCTGATCATCATCGTCCGCATGAGGGTGTCCCCAAGTGCTGGCACGCGAGGTCGGCCCTCGCGCGGACCGCCACCGCCAGTCCCGATGGTGACCGCCACGACGGGGCCTTCGTCACGCTGCACGAGAAGGTCGGTGGGAAGGTTGTCGAGCACCCCCCCGTCGACGAGCAGCCGTCCGTCGTCGGTCGGCATCGGCGCAAACAGCACCGGGAGTCGAGCCGACGCCTGAGCGGCCTCGACCACGCTGCCGCGACGGTGCACCTGACGGGACCGCGAGACGAGGTCGACGCTGACGATCTGGAGCTGGCGCGGCATGCCTTCGATGACGGTGTCGGCTCCGAGCGCCCGGACGAGTGCGGCGTGCACCCGGTGTCCCTTGGCGATGGAGATGGACGGCAGTCGCCAGTCACTGAAGGGCTGACGACGCACCCACTCCAGGTAGCACAGCTCCTCCAACCCCGCCCCGTCCATCCCGGTCGCGTGCACCGCCGCGATGATCGCGCCGATGCTGCTGCCGGCAATGCGGTCGACGTGCAGGCCGGCATCCTCCAGCTCGCGCAGCACCCCGACATGGGCGAACGCCCGTGCACCGCCACCCGCGAGGACCAGCCCGAGGGAGCGGCCGGCGAGGCGGTCGGCCAGGGCGCGAAGGTCCACTGTCGGATCGCCATCGAGAATGGTGAGCTGGCGGGCGTTGGTGGCGGCGACCCAGGCAGCACGTTCCTCCTGCGTGGGGGCCGGCCCCACGAGGACCAGCTCGGGCCGGTGCGCGGGCGTCACCTCTGCAGGCCCTGCAGGAACGGGCGCGTCGCTGCGCGCGACGAGCACGACGGCATCCGCCTGCCGCACGCACACCTGGTGCCACGACGGGTCCTCGCCATCTCGTGGTACCGGTGCCCACAGCACGACACGGTCGTGCTCGCGCTCGGCCCTGGCCAGACCCTCTGGCTCCAGCACCCCGGGCGCACCGACCGACACGTGCACCCTCATCCGGCGCACGATCCTGTCGGCGACCGCCGCGGCGTCGACACCCTCGTGAAGAGCAACGACCGAGACGACACCGGGGCGCTCGGGCGGCGGGGGGCCAACCGGCCCGGTCGCGGTGCGAAGCCGCTCGGCCACCTGGGTGAGCACCACGCGCGCCGCGTCCTGGTCGGTGCGGAGCATCGAGTCGAAAGCCTCACGAGGCAGCTCGAGAACGCTCGAGTCGCGACGGGCACGCACCTCTGCGGAACGCCGCTCCCCCGTGAGCAGAGCGATCTCTCCGATGACCTCACCCGCACCCAGCTCACGCACGATCCGACCCCCGACAGAGACCTCGAGGCGCCCACGGCGCACGACGAAGGCCGAGCCGGGCGGGTCCCCCTCGCGGATGAGCGCCGTGCCCGCGGAAACATCCACGAGGTGGGCGGCACGTTCGAGGCGCTGGCGTGCATCTGCGGGCAGCGCCATGAACAAGGGCACGTCGGAGAGATCTGTGGGGTCGGCAGAGGGCGGCTGCGCAGCCTGCAGCCAGGACTGCGGTGGCGACGGGGGCAGCACGGTCGCCGGCCGTCCGTCGTCCTCGGACTCCTCATCGGCCCTGCGGAGGTGCCCGAGCGGGAGCGCCACCAGAGCCACGACGAGGAAGGCCACGATCGAGAGCATCCAGCCGTCGCGGAAGACCGCGACCGCGGTGGCGGGCGTGGGCTCACCGAGGATGACCACGAGGGAGGCGATCCCGAGCACTCCGCCGAGTTGGCGGGCACTGGAGGAAACCGCGGATGCCGTCGCGTAGCGCCCGCCCGGCACAGCCGCCAAGCTCGCGCTGCCCAGCAGCGGGAGCGTGGCGCCGACCCCGATACCGCTGAGCACCTGGCCCGGAAGCCACTGCGCCCAGAAGGCCGGCTCGAGCCCGACCCGCTGGTGGTACCAGAGGTATGCTCCGGCCCACACCAAGGCGCCGGGCACGACGAAGACTCGATATCCGAAACGCTCCGCGAGTGGGCCGAGACGGGCGGCGACGACCGCGGCGACCAGCGCGCCCGGCACGAGCGCGAGCCCCGCGGTGAGCACGGGGTAGCCCCACACGTAGGTGAGCCACAGGATGTTCGTGAGGAGGTAGGCGTAGAAGCCGAACCCGGCGACGACGGTGGCCAGCGAACCGATGACGAAGGGGCGCAAGCGCAGGAGGGCGGGGTCCAGGAGCGGGGTGCGGCTCCGGCGCGAGCTGAGCCAGAAGAGTCCGAGCATCACGGCGCTGCCCACGAAGCAGCCGATCACCGCGGCGCTGGTCCACCCCCAGTCGCTCCCCTTGACGATGCCCAGGTTGAGCACGGCGAGGAACGCGACCATCAGGGCGGCGCCGAAGAGGTCGGGCAGACGCCGTCTGCCGGGGGCGCGGCTCTCGACGAGCTGGCTGCGGGCCGACCAGAGGGCCGCGATGCCGAAGGGCAAGTTGACGAGGAACGCCCAGCGCCACGTTCCGATCTCGACCATGGCACCGCCGATGGGCGGGCCGAGTCCGGCGGCCAGCGCGGCCGAAGCCCCCCAGAGTCCGATGGCGTGGGCCCGTCTCTGCGCCGGGAAGGCTGCGATGACGAGGGCCAGTGACGCGGGCACGAGCATGGCGGCACCGAGGGCCTGAATCACTCGCGCGGCGACGAGGAGCTCCACGCTCGGAGCCAGACCACAGAGCACCGATGCGAAGGTGAACACCAGGACGCCGGACACGAAGGAACGTCGGCGACCGACGAGGTCGGTGAGCCGACCGAAGACGATGAGGAAGGCCGCGAAGACGATGTTGTAGGCATTGAGCACCCACGACAAACCACCGATCGTGGTCTGGGGGAAGGACTCTCGGATCGAGGGGAAGGCGACGTTCACGATGGTCGCGTCGAGAAATGCGAGGAAGGCGCCAAAACTCGCCACGAGGAGCACGCGCGAAGGCGCCACGCGTGCCGAGACCGTCGTTGCCACCCAGAGTCCTCCGTCGTTGCGGCTCGGGGATCACCGCCCACCGAACGTAGCGCCTCGTCGACGTCAAGAAAAGGGGGTGTCGAGGCGAGGGTTCGGAGAAGGTCCGGGACGCTCTCGCCCGGGGACGGCGCCGATGGCCGCCGCGTCCGGCCCTCCGGGGCAACGACAGCAGGTACCGCGAGCGTGGCGTCAGTGCGCGACGATGACCACCCGCTCCGAGCGGTTCACCACGCGCCGGCTCACCGAGCCGAGGAGCAACCCGACGAAACCTCCGTGCCTACGGCTGCCGACGACGACCACATCGGCTCGCACGTCGTCAGCGACCTCGATGATGGCATCCGCCGGCTTGCCGTGGCGCACGACGATGTCGACCGGCACACCCGGGTGACGCTCGGCGACCGGCATCGGTGCTGAGGTCCACCAGAGCACCTCCCGGTGGCCCCCACGGCACGGTGGCGTGCACCGCGAGCGAAGGGTGCCGCTCACGGGCCCGGTCAGCGGCGGCTCCCACCAGCGGGTGCGCCCCACGGTCGAGGTCTTCCGCGAGGGTCGGCATTCCTGCCATGAGTGCGGGATAGGGGGTCAGCTGCACTCCGGGGTCGATGACGTGGATGAGCCGCAGCGCCACGCCGAGGCGCGTTGCCTCACCTCGGCCGCGGCCCCCGCACCGCCCGGGACGGCTCGGCGTGCCGCCCCTTGATCGACACCTGTCCTCCCGGATGCCGGGGGGTCGCCTCCTCGAGCGAACGCTGGGCCACACCGGCATACCGTTGCTGCACCGTCATCCACGCGTCGGTAACCAGCTCGGTGACGACCCTGCCGTCGACCACCTCGGCACTCCACCCCGTGGCGGCGCAGCCGACGAGAACGCCTGCGGAAGAGCCCCACTGCACCTTCACGCTCCCCGCTACACCGGGCTTGCAGATCGTCGCGTCGGCCGTCTGCTCGGTGGCCATGGCCCCATCGTCTCGGGAATCGTCGACGAGCGCAGTCACCCAGATCACATCTCGTCCCCGGATGGTGTGGACTCGGGCTCGGGCCGACGGTTGAGCCCCGAGCACCATCGCAGCATGGCCGACCCCCGGGTCATTGTCGCCCGACCGACCGCCGCACGTGGAAGATGGTGCCGTGCCCGACGACGAGCAGTCCCCGACCCACGCAGACCGCGCCCGTGCCGCGACCCCGCACGTGACGCGCTGGCTCGCCGGTAGGGCACCGTCGACGCCCGAGGACGAGCTGCGCGACCTCGCCCACGTGCTCGCCAGCGCCGGTGAGGAGGCCACCCGTTGGGACCGCTACGGCGAGCACGGCCCCGTCGCCGTGCTCGAGGCACGCCTGGCAGAGCTGCTCGGCAAGCCATCGGTCGCGATGTTCCCGAGCGGCATCATGGCTCAACAGTCGATGCTGAGGGTGTGGTGCGACTCCACCGGCTCGCGGCGCGTCGCCATCCCCAGCCTGTCGCACCTGCTCCGGAGTGAGGCCGATGGCCCTCGATTGCTGCACGGATTCGAGTTCACCCTGCTCACCGACGGTGCGCAGGTGCCGCTCGCCACCGACCTCACCGGCATCCCGGGTCGTCTCGGGGCGGCCCTGCTCGAGCTGCCGCTGCGTGATGCGGGATTTCTCCTCCCCTCGTGGGGCGAGCTCGTCGCGTTCAGCGAGGCGTGCCGGGCCCGTGCCGTGCCCCTGCACCTCGACGGCGCTCGTCTGTGGGAGTCCGCGCCCCACCTCGGCCACTCGGTGGCCGAGGTCGCTGCGCTCGCGGACAGCGTCTACGTGTCGTTCTACAAGGGGCTCGGGGGCATGGCCGGCGCGGCGATCGGCGGCCCCGTCGAGCAGGTGGCGCAGGCGCGCACCTGGCGTACGCGCATGGGCGGCACCTTGTTCAGCCTGATGCCGTATGCCGTGGCCGCCCTGCGGGGCCTGGATACCGAGCTGCCCCGGATGGCGGAGTTCCACGAGCGCGCAGTGGCGCTCGCTGAGCGGATGGAGGCACACGGCATCCGAGTCAGTCCCGCACCGCCGCAGTGCAACTCCTTCCGGATCCACGTCGAGCGCGATGTCGAGGACCTTGAGGAGCGGCGGGTCAGTGCCATGGAGGACGAGCACCTTGCCCTCACACCGCGGTGGGAAGCTTCGGACGTGCCCGGGTGGTCGTGGACCGAGCTGGTCGTCGGCCCAAGCACGACGGAATGGGGCGACGACGAGGTGGTCGAGGCACTGCTGCGCGTGTTCGTCCGGTGAGTGCTCCACCGACGGCCTGACGCGCCGGGCCTGCGGGTCTAGCCTGACCCGGGTGAGCAGGGACCTGACCCCCGAGCTGGGCTCGGCATACGTGGAGGAGACCGTCGGGCGGCTGGAGGCTAGGATCCGCGCCCGCTTCCCTGATCGCCGACTGGGTGACGCGGCGCACGCACTGCGCACCGCCGTGCCACAGATCCACGACGCGTTCGAGGCGTCCAAGGCTCGGCGCAGGCGGATCAGGTGGGCAGCGAGAGCGGCCGGTGTAGTCATCGTGATGGTCGCCGTGGCCGCCCTCCTCCTGGCTCTGCGGGACCCGGTGCTGAACGGGACCCAGAGCTCGGTGGACTGGCTCCCGATCGTCGAGAGCACCATTAACGACCTCGTCTTCACCGCGATCGCGGTCTTCTTCCTGTGGGCGCTGCCCGAGCGCCTGGAGCGTCGCGCCCTGCTGGACCTCTTGCATCGCCTGCGGTCCCTCGCGCACGTCGTCGACATGCACCAGCTCGACAAGGATCCCGAGCAGACGCGCTCGGACTACCACCGCACGTTCCACAGCCCGACCAGGCCGATCCTCGACGCGGAGCAGCTGCACCAGTACCTCGACTACTGCAGTGAGCTCGTCTCGCTCATCGCCAAGACCGCAGCTCTCTGCGCGGAACGCACCTCCGACCCCGTGGTGCTCGCGACGGTGAGCGAGATCGAGACACTGGCGGCCCAGATGTCGCAGAAGATCTGGCAGAAGATCTCACTCCTCACGATCTCGGGCTGAGGGCGCCCACCCCGGGAGAAGGCACCGCCCTCTCGACGCCTCGGTGCGCGCAGCAAGCCGCCCCCGGACCCCCTCGGATGGCGAGCGGCGCACGGCATCGACGGTGGACGCCTCCCGCCCGGGAGATCCGGTCCTCGTTGGCGATGACCCCGTCGGCCGAAACCTGCCACCCCCGGACCCCGTCTGTGGATGGCGCAGCCGCCAGACCCATGCAGATCCGTCCTCGTCACTGGCCTCGCCGGCTACGGAGTCCTGCTCGGCGGCCGCGGGCGTGGTCTCCGTGGTGGGGGTCGGGCGCCTCTGTCGTCGGACCTCGGGAGGGGGGAGGTCGTCCAACGTGGGGGTGGGAAGGCCGACGACCGTGGCCGGCTGGCTGCACGGTGAAGGAGTTCGTGAGCGGAAATCAGGTGCTCCACATCTCCCGTCAACTCGGGTCGGGGCATGCAATACCCGCCGGGGCTGGTGTCATTGGCCCGGAAGAACCATTCCACTCCGGTGCCGTGCCGCAGTAACCTGCCCGAACGGTCGATGAGCATCTTCACCGATGCGGTCCGGCCCTCCTACGAAGGCAGAGGTGGCAGTCAGGAAGCACGGTGCAACAGTGTGCGTCGTTGCACTCGGATTCGTTCTCGGCGGAGCGGCATCGGCTCAGGCCGGTGAGTACAACGGTAAGGGTGGACCTGTTCCCGGCGGGGACACCGGCGAGTCGGCGTGTCCGTACTCCGGTCGCGACGTGTCGGATCTCCTGGAGGGACCCCCCCCCGGTCGTGACGACGATGCCCTCACCCCTCAGCGCAACTCCACCCAGAGCTACGGACTCCTCGTCAGCCTGGGTCTGAAGGGCGTGGTGCCCATCCCCGGTGAGGCATGCCGGGGGAATCCCCCCACGACGAGTGACCGGGCGTGACCACAGGTGGGTGGGGGGTGTCCACTGGTGGTCGTCTGCACCACTGGATTTGGCGGGAAAGGGCCCGTCTGACCTGGGCAGACACTGCGTCGACGCTGTCGGGCGGCGCTGGTCGCCTCTGGCTCTCGCGGAACGTTTTGCGGACTGTTTGGGGACTGGACGCAGGCACTCGGCCTGCTCACCGCTCAGGCCCTCCTGGCGGGCTTCGTGGCTCGCCTGTGGTTCTTCGTCTGCCAGGCGTCGAGCCAGTTCTTCGAGCTGAGTCACGAGCCGTTGGGCGCCTTCTGGGCTCGGAGTCGGCCTCGCTCGGCGGCGGCTCTCAGTGAAGCGACCGTGACGCCGGCCTTGTCGTCGACCACACTATCCAGCGGCACCAGGCGTGCGGGGCCGACAACAGCAACGCCGAACTCGTAGAGGTTGTTCGTCACAGCACGGGCGATGACCTCACCCAAGGGCGCGTCATCCCCCGCATCCGCTGTGCGCATCGCGGCGAGGACGTGTCGGTGAGGCGTTGGCCCGGGTGCTGCTCGGCGACGTCGACGTCCTCCGCAAGACGCTCGAGGTCACCCCTCAGGTTCAATGCCGCAACGGCGGCGCGGTCGACGTGCGAGCGAAGAAGTACGGCTCAGAACGCGTCGTCTACCTGGCCGACAGCCTGGTCGACCTGCTGGCCGAGCACGTCGCCCCCTACGGCACCGCGGGCACGGACCAGTGGCTGTTCGCTGGAGAGGTCGACACGGAGTCGATCTGTCGACAACCATCGGACCCCAGGAACCGCACGTGCTTGCAGACGGCCTCCCGCCGCCACCGATCGTGAGCTTCGCCCTCCCGCCGAGCGGTAAGTGTCCGTCGATCGAACGCCCTGGCAGGTCACAAGCAGACGCGTCCTGTCGCTCACCAGGGTCGGGAACCAGGAGGTGCTGCTCGCCGGCCCACTGTGCCGCACCACATCGCGGCGCTCTCTCGGGCTCAAGACGCCGTCGCAGTCACCGGCCCGACCGAGGTACTGACTGAACGTCGACCGATCCCGAGGCAGCGGCGACTGCCGCTGGCTACGCGTGCAGCCCGAGCTGTTGGAGGAGGCCGAAGCGATCGGGGACACCCCAGTGCTCGATCATGCGCCCGTCCGGGCCGTAGCGGGCCACGTCGATGACCGTGATGTCGAACGTCTGGCCGGTCGGCGGGTGACCGATCTGGCCGCCGGTGTCGGTGCCCGTGGCGCGCAGCCGGGCGAACACCGTGTCCCCGGTGACGCTGGCGTCCTCGACGGCCAGGTGGAAGTCGTTGGAGCCCCGCCGAAGTTCGGTGATGATCCGGGCCACGCCTTCGGGTCCGACGACCGGCGCCGGCTGGCCCGGGCTCTCGAACTGGTGCTCCACGAGCTCGGGCGAGACGAGCTGGTCGAGCACGTCGAGCTCGCCACTGTTGAAGGCCTCGTAGATGAGTCGGGTGAACTGTGCTCGTGGGTCATGCATGGTGGTCCTCGATTCGTGTGCCGTGGGCGGGTGCTCGTCGTCAGAGGTGGGGAATGTGCTGACCGCGGAGATGGGTTGAACCAGGTTCCCGAGATGCGTACCGATCAGCGCCGAAGCCGGTACCAGTGGAATGTCGAGCCTTTGAGCGGTCCGCGGCTGGCCCGGTTCACCGATTCGCTCACCGACACCAGGGACCAGGTCGGGCTCAGGAGGCGGGCGAGCAGCACATCGTCGAGACCCTTGGGTCCTGGGCCGCGGCGGGGTTCGACCGCCATCACGACGAGTTCGGAGCTGGGCGCGGTGTTGGTGGTGACCCAGCGGGCGAAGGCCTCCTGCTGATATCGGGTCAGCCCGTGGAAACAGCCGAGGTCGGTGACCAGGTCGAACTTGGCGCCGACGACGTCGTCGAGCAGAGCCACGTCGCCCTTGACAAAGTGGCACTGCGTGGCGTCGAGCCCGGCTTCCTGGGCGCGGCGGCGAGCCGTTCGGAGCGGCTGCTCAGTGCTGTCCACGGCGACGACCTGCCAACCGGCAAGCGCCAGGTCGACTGCGAACCGGCCAGTGCCGCAGCCCGCGTCGAACGCACGGCCCGGCGGTCGGGTGAGCATGATGTCGGTGATTGGGCCGCGGTCGTTCTGGGCGTCCCACGGTGTCATCCCGACGCGGTAGAGGAGAGGGTAGGCATTCGGCATGAGATTCTCCTGTGCAGTAGCAGTGCGGTTAATGCAGTCAGTCTGCAGTTAGCGCACTGATACTGTCAAGAGCATGACCGCAGCATCGACCGAGCCCATGGCGCTCACCTACCGCCAGGAACAGGCGCTGGCGACCCGCGACCGGATCCAGGCCGCCGCACGTCGGCTCTTCGCCCGCGACGGCTACCGGATGGCGACAATGTCCGCCATCGCGCAGGAGGCCGGAGTCGCACCTCGGACTGTCTATACCGCCTTCGGCGCCAAACGCGAGATCCTGTCAGCCATCTGCGAGAGGTGGCTGGAGGAAGCCCACGCCCGCGACATCGTCGCTGTTGCGATCGCTGAGTCAAGCCCCGCCGCGACGATTGACCATGCCGCACACTTCCTCCGATCCCTCTTCGAGACCGGCTACGACGTCGTCGTCCTGTTCGACGCCGCCCAAGCGGAGGACCCCGAGACGCGGGCCATGCTCAGGGCCAAGCTCGACGGGCGCAACCGCGTCCAAAACCTCATCGTCGCCTCGCTCGGCGACAGCCTCATCGTCCCGCTGGGGACGGCGCAGGCGGTATACCGCGCGCTCGCCGCGACCGGTGTATACCAAGAGCTCGTCGTCGAGTCGGGGTGGAGCATCGAGGAGTACGAGCATTGGGTTGCCGACCAGCTCTCGCTCCAGCTGCTGGGCAAGAAGCGCCGCCGGAACTGATCGGGAGGCAAGCGCCCGCTGCGCGTGCTCAGCCGCCGCGAGGTCGCGTCCTTCCCCCGCCAAAGCAGCCCCACCGATCAGCCTCCGAACGGTTGGAGACCCCGCTCAGAGCACCCCGGACCTGGCTCCGTCGGGCGCACAAAGCTGAAACTATTGCGGACTCTGTGCGGACTCTGGAGGGCCACATCCACTCTGACCTGCGCACGCGCGCTGTCTCACACGTTGAAGCGGAACTCGACCACGTCGCCGTCAGCCATGACGTACTCCTTGCCCTCGATGCGCACCCGTCCGGCAGCCTTGGCCGCCGCCATCGACCGGTGCTCGTCGAGATCGCTGAAGGAGACGACCTCGGCCTTGATGAACCCGCGCTGGAAGTCGGTGTGGATGACACCCGCGGCCTGCGGCGCCGTCCAACCCTGGTGGATGGTCCAGGCGCGCGACTCCTTGGGGCCGGCGGTGAGGTAGGTCTGCAGACCGAGGGTGTGGAACCCGACCCGCGCGAGCTGGTTGAGTCCGGACTCCTGTGCTCCGAAGGACTGGAGCATCTCCAGGGCG
>JBDSVV010000304.1:0-6396 GCA_039927035.1 Ornithinibacter sp.
CGGGGGTCGACTCGCCGTCGCGGGGGGCGGTCGATGCAACGTACGGGATCCATGCGGGTGCTGGGACGCCGTTTCCGGTCAGGTTGTCGCAGCGGACGAACTGGTTCCCCACTCGCTGGAGGAGGCACGCGCTGGTTTGGCTGGCGTACGTGATGGGGGGCCCGGCGTCCTCTCGTGCCGAGGATGGGGTGGCTCCGAGTCCGATGGCGACGAGCGCCGCCGTGATCGGCGCGACGGCACGGACGACGTGTGGGCTGTGGTGGCTGGTGCTGGACATTGTCGATCTCCCTGGTGCGTGACGTTTGCTCTGACTGGGGATCAGCGCCGGACGGGGTGTCCATTGCCGTTGTCGCAGGGTGCGGTACTGGTGCGCCACCGGCCGGGTATCAACTGGGTATCGGTGGCCTTGACGCGGTACCCGCGGAGGGTCACATTCGGGGTGTGCGCATTGCGGTGCTCGGCCCGCTCGAAGTCGACGAAGGGCGGATTCTGCTGGCACCACGGGACCAGGTGGTGCTGGAGGCACTGGTTGCGCGCCCTGGCGAGTCCGTGCGGGCCGAGGCCTTGGCGGAGGCGCTGTGGGGCGAACGCCTCCCGGCGTCCTGGCCCAAGGTGGTCCAGGGCTGCGTCTCCCGGCTGCGCAAGGTGCTTGGGACGTCCGCGATCGTGACGTCCGGCACCGGGTACCGACTCGCGGTGCACCGTGACGATGTGGACCACCTGTGTTTCGAGGACCTCCTGCTGCGCGCCAGTCAACTACTGGCCGAGGAGCCCGAACGGGCCGTCTACGCCAGCCGGCAGGCCTTGGACTTGTGGCGCGGGGACCCGCTGGAGCGGCTCGCCGAATGGGAGGTCGGCCGGATCGAGGCGGAGCGTCTCGTCGAGCGCCACCGCGACGCGGAGGACCTGTTCGCCGAGTCCACCATCCGAACTGGGCGGCACGGTGATGTCCTGGGCGACCTGCACCGCATGGTGGCTCAGCAGCCCACCAGGGAAGGACGTTGGGGCCTGCTGGCCCTGGCGCAGTACCAGGCCGGGCGTCAGGCGGAAGCGCTGGGCACGCTCCAGCGTGCCCGCACGACCCTCGTGAACGAGTTTGGGCTCGACCCCGGCCCGGCACTCGCGGAGATCGAGGAGGCCATCCTGCGGCAGGACCCAGCGCTGCTGGCCAAGGGGACGCTGCCGGCGGAAGCAGCGGTCTGTCCCTACCTGGGGCTGGTCGCCTACGACGTCGTTGACGCCCCGGCATACTTCGGCCGCGAGGCCGACGTGACCGCGTGCCTGGCCCGCCTCGACGAAGTCGGTGTCCTGGCCGTGGTCGGACCCTCAGGAAGCGGAAAGTCCTCACTGATCCGTGCGGGGGTGGCGGCGGCCCTAGCGCGCGATGGCAACCCGGTCCGGATCGTCACACCTGGCGCCCACCCCGAGGACGTCCTCCCGCAGGCCCGGACGGGCACAGGGGCGGTGTTGGTCGTTGACCAGTGCGAGGAGGCGCTGGCCCTGAGCGAAACCTCCCCGGAGCGTGAGGAGTTCTTCGCCGGATTGGTCGACTTCGCCGCGCGAGGGCGCCTGGTCATTTCCCTGCGTGCCGACCGGCTCGGCGAGCTCGCGGCTCACCCTGACTTCGCCCACTTGGTGGAGAGCGGCCTCTACCTGCTTGGCGCCATGGGTCCGGCCCAACTGCGCAGTGCCATCGACGGCCCCGCGGCCCAGGCTGGGCTGCGGCTGGAGCCCGGGCTGGTGGACCTGCTCGTGCGCGAGGCCGAGGGCTCCCGGGGGGCGCTGCCGCTGCTGTCCCACGTACTGCGCCAGACATGGCGGCGCAGGGAGGGGGACACGCTGACCGTGGAAGGGTATGCCGGGACCGGGGGGGTTCGCGAAGCCGTGGCCCAGTCCGCGGAGCGGCTCTACCGCGAGCTGACCGCGAGCCAGCAGGGCATGCTTCGCGACCTCATGGTTCGCCTGGTCTCGTCAGGCGACGCCGGAGAACCGGTCCGCACCCGGGTCGCGAGACGCACCGTGGCCTCAGATGACGAGCACACGGCAGTGGTGGAACGCCTGGTCGGAGCGCGGCTTCTGAGCAGCGATGGGGACAACCTCGAGATCGCCCACGAGTCGCTCGCCCTCGCGTGGCCCCGACTACGGTCCTGGTTGGACGACGACGTGGAAGGGCTGCGCATCATGCGGCACGTCACCGTCGCGGCCGAAAGCTGGGACCAGCTGGGGCGGCCCGACAGCGAGCTCTACCGCGGGCTGCGCCAAGCAAGGGCCACGCAGTGGCGCAGTCTGAGCACGCCGGACCTTACCCCCGTGGAGAAGGACTTCCTCGACGCGTCGGCGGTGTTGGTGGAAGCGGAGGAGCGGGCAGCCCAAGAGCAGGTCGAGCGAGAGCGGCGCACGAACCGGCGGCTGCGCGCTAGCCTGGCGGCGGTCCTGGCGTTCTTGGTCATCGCGGTCATGGCCGGGGTCATGGAGGTCAATGCCGCACAGCGAGAACAGCGCGCGGCCACGGTTGCCGATGCCCGCCGGCTGGGCGCAGAGGCCCTGCGAGGCACCGAGATCGACCGCTCCCTGCTGTTAGCCGCCACGGCTACGACGCTGGATGATTCCTCGGAGACTCGGACCAACCTCACCGCGGTGCTCAACCGGGCTCCCCAACTGCTCGGTGCCGCACGAAGCGGGGGGATGCTCTCGATCAGCCTGCGTCCCGATGGGCGCATCGTCGCTACCGGCGGCTACCTGACCGGGGTCACCCTCTTCGATGGCGGGACCCTCAGGGAGGTCGGACGCAACCACGACGTTCCAGTGCGCAGGATCCAGTACAGCCCCGACGGCAAGCACCTCCTGGCCGCTGTCAACCCGTGGACCCCCATCGGAGTTCGGCGGGTCGACCCCCTGCCCCTGCGAGTCCTTGACCCCACGACCGGTGCGCTCGGCCCGACACAGCTCGGTGGTGTCCCCACCGGTCGGGTCGTCCACGACGCGTTCGGCTACAGCGCCAACGGCCGGTGGCTCGCAGCAGCATTCATTCACCCGACCCAAGCCGACATCAAGAGCGCGATCCGGGTTTGGGACACCAAGGATCTGTCCCGCCCCGTCGCCTCCTTCACGATCCCGTTGATCGTCGAGGAGATCGTCGTCAACAACGGGGGGACACGCCTCTACGTCACCTCCGGAAGTCCAGGTGAGGTCCACTCCATCGACCTCCCCCGCCACCGCGTCCTGAGGTCAGTGCCGGCCGACTGGCCGCTGCGCCTCGCACTGACCAAGGACGGGAAGTCCCTTGCTGTGACGCGCGGTGCAGAGATCGCCCTGCTCGACCCCGAGCACCTATCAGAACAGAGCGTCCTGTCCGAGGAACAGGGCATCGGCGGGGATCTCGCGATCTCGCCCACCGGAGACCGGATCGGCTATGCCGTCGACGGAACCTTGGTGGTGCGTGCTCTCGGGGACCCTGACGCCGCTGGCGTCCGGTACCCCACCGGCGACCGCGTTGAACCCGCAGGAATCGCGTTCACCTCCGACGACCGGACTGCCTACACAGCACGAGGGGACGGCCTGCTGCTCATGTGGGACCTCGTCGGAGATCGCCAGTTCGTCCGCTCGATCGGTATCGCACCTCAGCCAGACCCCGCGAACAACATCTCTGCGCGCGTGTCCCCCGACGGTCGAACCACGGCATACCTCATCGACAGAGGCGACGAGTCGTTCGCCGTCCAGTTCCTCGACCTGGGCACCGGCACCTGGACGACGCGTAGCCCATTCCTCCACACTCCGACCTACTACGCCGACATCGCCTGGCACCCGGCGAGCACGATTGTGGCGACAGTGCACGGGGACCAGTCAGCGCGCCTCTGGGACCGGCGAAGCGGTCGCCTCGTGGCCGAGGTCAGGGTGCCGACAGAGCACGGCGTCCCCGATGGAGTCGCGTTCAGCGGGGACGGCTCCCGCGTCGTCGTGGGCACGGACAAAGGCTGGGTCCACACGTTCAGCACCTCCTCCGGCAAGACAGTCGGCACCCCCCTGACGGTCATTCCAGGCGTCCCGGCCCCCAGTTTCGGTGTCAACCGTGATGGGAGCCGCACGCTGAGCTCTGCCGGTGGCAAGGTCCAACTCCTGGACCTCGCGGCAGGCAGAACCCTCCGCTCGGCCGACGTCGGGTTCCAGATCAATTCCTTCGCCTGGTCACCCGACGAAACTGCCGTAGCAGTAAGTGGAAACGACAACAAGGTCGACCTCTCGAGGAGAGTCGGACTGCTCGACCCAAAGACCCTGCGGGTGAGATCGGTGACCAGCGGTGAGCAGTCGGCGGGAGGCTGGGGCATCTCGTACTCCCCCGATGGCAGCCAGTTCGTCACAGCAACAGAGGGACTGGTGAGCCTTTGGGATGCGAGGACCGCCAGGCTGCTCGGTTCCTTGCGCGCCGAGCACGGTGATGGCGCAGGGTTCGCCCCCGGCACGGGCAACGTGCTCAGCGCCACCACGGACGGCGCGATCCTTGCCTGGGACCCGAGGCCGGAGTCAGCTCTGAAAACCGCCTGCCGTCTCGCCGGGCGGGACCTCACCGCTGAGGAATGGGCGAAGTACCTCCCTGATCGGGCCCGCACGCCGGTGTGCGCACACTGACCCCAGCAGTCCGCGGCGTCTCAACGCCGCTCGGTCACACACTTATCTCCAACGGCGGGCGCCCTCAACTCGACGGCTCGCGCCACGGCCGAATGGCGTGGCCCCCCGGCGAAATCGTCGGCGTAGCGAACGTCGCTAGTGCCGCGGCTGGGACGTTGCGTGACGGCAGTAACGTGACCAGTGTTCGGTCACGCCAAGATTGGCGCTGTGCCAGCCCCCAACTCGTGGCGAAGTGGGGCACATAGGCGTCCAAGCCGGACACGGCCCATCCGGTGACCTCTAGGTCACCCCGCCCTGGAAGCCACCACTGTCATCCCCCCGCTAACCGTAGGGCTCGTGCCTTCGTGGGTCATCCGGCTGATTCCCGGGATCGCCCGCATGCGGGCCAGCCGACGCCGGGTGGCTGGTTTACGGAAGGGGGGCCTGGGATCGGCGGTCGTTGTTGCTCGAGTTGGGTCAGGGTCCTGTGCCTGCGTCCGGCACCGGATGTGGGCGGATCTCGTGGGTGATCCAGAGGAACGCGGAGCCGCCCAGGGCGGCGACGAAGCCGGCGAGCATCACCCATGTGAGGGGGCGGTCGGTCGCGAACTCGGTTCGAGCGCGTGCCGCGGCGAGCAGGATCAGGGTGAGCATCAGCATCTCGACGCGGAGCATCAGTCTCAGCGTCACCCAGCGCGGATCGACCAAGACGCTGATTCCGGCGCTGCCCAGGCAGAAGACCGCGCCCACCACACGGCAGGTGAGCGGTGTCAGCGCCCACGGCCAGATCGGGATGATAAGCCCCGGAGCAGCGAACATCACCACACCCTGGGCCAACGCTCCGATCGCGACGATGCCGATGACCCCTCGGGTTGCGCCGCTCAGCCGCGGCTCGTCGGCTGTTCGTGGTGCGGCCACCCACTGGTTGGTGATCCAGGCGAACGGCTGACCGTGCGGATGGTCTATCGCTATTGTCGCGCTGTGATTCGAACGGCAGGGCCCCAACCCAGCGATGCTCCATGAGGTACCGGCTCGAACAACCACCAGTCGAAAGCGCGGCCGAACTCGCGGCCCTGAAGGCAACCACTTTTCGTCAAGCCTTCGCCGCCGCGAACGACCCCGTTGACCTGGCAGCACATCTCGAGCGAGCGTTCGCCGTTGAGACCATCTCTGCGGAGCTGCTCGACCCGCACTGCGACACCACATGGGTCATGGATGACGAAAGGCCCGTCGCCTACCTCAAGGTCAACTTCGGCACCACCCAAACGGAACCCGGACTCAGCGACGGGCTCGAGGTCGAACAGCTCTACGTTCTCGCCAGTCATCACGGCCAAGGTCTCGGCGGCCTGCTCCTCGATCTCGCGGCCGAGAAGGCCAGGGAGCGTGGGCTTGCCTTCGTTTGGCTCGGTGTGTGGGAACAGAACACCAACGCCATCTCGATGTACCGGCATCGCGGCTACCAAGAGTTCGCCGATCACGTCTTCATGTTCGGCGAGGACGCTCAGCGCGACGTCCTGATGCGCTTGAACCTCAAATCGACGTAGGTGAAGTCATCGCCGAATCGCCCCGAGTTCTCGGTACGCTACGGCGTCGCTCGACCGTCTCGAAGGCGCGGTCTGCAGGCATGTCAGACAGGGAAACCAGTTGCGACGCTCCTATGCTTCGTCAAGCCGCCGTGGCCGTGTTTTCAAGGAGCCGATAGAGGTCGCGGGCGACGTAACTGGCAAGGCAGCGTTTGATCTCTTGGCCGGTCTTGCCTTCGGCAATGCGTCGAGCGACATAATCGCGGGT
>JBDSVV010000305.1:0-2947 GCA_039927035.1 Ornithinibacter sp.
GGCAGTCCCCCGATGGCGAACGCGGGCAGGCCCTGCCCAATGTGCGCCTCCACGTCGACGAGCGCGCCGTCCAAACCAGCGAGCGCCACCGTGAGGGTGCGCCCCAGACCCAGGGTCACGAGCCCACCCCCACGATGTGGCGGATCTGGACCGGCTGCCCCGGCTTGGCGAGCAGCCCGACGACGTCGATGCGGACCTGGTCGGTCCCCGGGCGCTGCGCTGCGAGGTAGGCGGTCGAGAGCCGCCGCAGGCGCAACGCCTTGTCCCAGCGCACCGCCTCCACCGGTTCTCCAAATGCGGCGGTGCGGCGGGTCTTCACCTCGCAGATGACCAGGCAGTCCCCGTCGCGCGCCACGATGTCGACCTCGCCGAACTCGCACCGCCAGTTGCGTTCGAGCACTTCAAGCCCGAGGTCGCGCAGGTAGCGGACCGCGAGGTCCTCGCCCCAGCGGCCCAGCCGGGCGGATGCGGGCTCGGGGCGCGCCCGAGGCGCAGAGGGTCGCTGCGGGGTCGGGGCGCGCTGGGCTGATCGGGGAGTCGGCATGCACCGAGCCTCACGCCGCACCCAGCCGTGCGCCAGACCCACACTCGGAACTGTGGACGACGCCCGCCCGGCACGGTGCCTGTGGAAGAACCGACCGACTGGACCGGCCCACGGTCGCGGGAGCCGCCCCCGGGGACGACTGGGGACCCGCCCAACCGCACCAGACTCAGCGGTTCAGAACTCGCCCTTGGGCAACTCCAGCTCACTCTTGGCAAGCTCCTCGACGTTGACGTCCTTGAAGGTCACCACGCGCACCGTCTTCGCGAAGCGCGCCGGCCGGTAGATGTCCCACACCCACGCGTCGTGCATCGTCACGTCGAAGAACACCTCACCCCCGTCACCCCGGACCTTCACGTCCACGCTGTTGCACAGGTAGAACCTCCGCTCGGTCTCCACGACGTGGCTGAACAACCCCACCACGTCTCGGTACTCGCGGTAGAGCGCGAGCTCCGCCTCGCTCTCGTACTTCTCGAGGTCCTCCGAACTCATGCTTCTCCCACTCGCGTCAGGTCGGTGTGGACGGCATCCGCAGCCGGTGACTGCGGAGCGGTCGCGGAATCGATCACGCCGCCATCATCGTCCATCGAGCCGGGCAGGCGCCACGAGGTGCGGTGCCAGCGGGTCGGGCCGAGCCGGCGCAACGCGTCGAGGTGATCGGGTGCGGCATACCCCTTGTTCTCCACCCAGCCGTATGCCGGGTACCCGGCTCCCAGCCCCACCATCAGGGTGTCGCGGCACACCTTGGCCAGCACGCTGGCCGCAGCCACCGAGGAGCACCGCAGGTCCGCCTTGACCATCGTCGTGACGGGAGGCGCAGGCACACCGTGGTCGTCGGTGAAGGCGAACAGGCCGACGTCCTCGGGGGCGGTGAGCCAGTCGTGGTTGCCGTCGAGGATGACCAGGTCGGGTCGAACGCCACACCCGACGAGGGCGCGGGTGCCGGCGAGCCGAAGCGCGGCAATGATGCCGACCTCGTCGATCTCGTCGGCGCTCGCGTGTCCCACCGCGTGGGCCAGGGACCAGCGCTCGATGCGCGGCACCATGGCCTCGCGGGCGTGCGGCGCCAGGAGCTTGGAGTCGCGCACCCCCTGGGGCGCGGATCGGCAGGTCTCGTCGATGAGCACGACCCCCACCGACACCGGTCCGGCCAGGGCCCCGCGGCCGACCTCGTCCATGCTCGCCAGGATGCGGTGTCCGTCGCGCTGGAGGGCCCGCTCCACCCGTAGGTTGGGCACCTTGGACCGTGTGCGGCGACCACGGCCGGGCAGTGCGGGGCGGGCCGCCGCCGCCGTCACGGGGAGGGTGTGGGCGCCGGCATGCCGGAGAAGGTCTCGGGGTGGTCGGAGAGCCAGTGGAAGCGGTTCAGTGGCCAGACGATCGACAGGGCACGGCCGGTGATGTCGGCCACGGGCACCGAGCCGTCGGCGCCGTCGCCCGACGGGTCGTCGTGGAAGCGCGAGTCCTCGGAGTCGGAGCGGTGGTCACCCATCACCCAGACGTGCCCCTGCGGCACGGTGATGTCGAAGGGCACCGAGCTCGGCACGTCTCCTGGCATGATGTACGCCTCGTCGATCTCGATCCCGTTGACGCTCAGGTGGCCTGTCGCGCTGCAGTATACGACGTGGTCACCCGGCAGTCCGATCACCCGCTTGATCAGGTGGTCCTCGGACTCCGCCGGAAGGAGACCGACGAAGACCAACCCGTCGTGGACCCCGCCGCCGAGACCGGAACGCTGCACCGACGGCGTCCCGGGCAGCCAGCCCCCCGGGTCCTCGAAGACCACGACGTCACCGCGCGCGAGGTCGAAGGGTCCAGGCGTCAGCTTCGAGACGATGACCCGGTCCCCGACCAGCAGGGTGTTCTCCATCGAGCCTGAGGGGATGAAGAACGCCTGGATCAGCCAGGTCTTGACGACGAAGGAGAGCACCAGCGCCATGACGAGGATGACGATGAGCTCGCGGGCGCCTGCCACGAGCGCACCGAACGCACCGCGCAGGCCACCCCGGTCCTCGCGGACGTCCTTTACGGCCCGGTCGTCACGCCACTCCTCGTCACGCCACTCCTCGTCACGACCCTGAGCGGATGCCGTGGAGCTCTCCTCGTCGCTGCCGTTGGCGACGTGCTCCCCTCCCACCCGACTCACCGGGAATCCGGGTCGATGGTGCCGAAGCGGCTCAGCGGCCACACCCGCAGGAACGCGGTGCCCAGGACATCCACGCGTGGCACCGAGGCGGCCTGGGGGGCGGCCAGGGCAACCTGGGCACCCTCCCTCGAGCCGACCACGGCGAGCCGGTGCTGCATCCCGATGTCGACGCCGACCAGGCCCGCGACGAAGGAGAGCACGCTCCCCAGCGGTCCGTCGTCGACCGGAGTCGCCCGGTCGACCGCGGCGGTGCCGGTGGT
>JBDSVV010000306.1:0-5699 GCA_039927035.1 Ornithinibacter sp.
TCGAGCCCGCTGCCCGCAGGCTCTCGCTCACCGGCACCCCGTTCCGCTCCGACACCAACCCGATCCCGTTCGTGCGCTACGAGATGGGGGAGGACGGCATCCTGCGCTCGGCCTCCGACTACACCTACGGGTATGCCGAGGCGTTGCGTGACGGCGTCGTGCGACCGGTGCTCTTCCTCGCCTACGGCGGCGCCATGCGCTGGCGCACCAAGGCAGGCGACGAGGTCGCCGCACGGCTGGGGGAGCCGCTCACCAAGGACCTCACCGCGCAGGCGTGGCGCACGGCCCTGGACCCCAAGGGGGAGTGGGTGCCCTCGGTGCTGGCAGCCGCGGACAAGCGCCTCTCCGAGGTGCGTCGCCACGTGCCGGATGCCGGGGGCCTGGTGATCGCCTCC
Organism: Ornithinibacter sp.; assembly: GCA_039927035.1. Classification (GTDB taxonomy): domain Bacteria; phylum Actinomycetota; class Actinomycetes; order Actinomycetales; family Dermatophilaceae; genus Fodinibacter. The sequence continues at coordinate 396 of JBDSVV010000306.1, forward strand.
AACCAGAGCGCGGCCCGGGCCTACGCTGCCCTGCTGCGCACCATCACAGGGGTCGCGCCGACGGTGGTGCTCTCCGACGACACCGGGTCGAGCGGGCGGATCGAGGAGTTCGCTGCGAGCACCTCTCGCTGGATGGTCGCGGTGCGGATGGTCTCCGAGGGGGTCGACGTGCCCCGGCTGTGCGTGGGGGTCTACGCGACCTCGACATCGACGCCGCTGTACTTCGCGCAGGCCGTCGGGCGCTTCGTGCGCGCCCGCCGCCGCGGGGAGACGGCCTCGGTCTTCCTGCCGTCGGTGCCGGTGATCCTCACCCACGCTGCCACGATGGAGGTCGAGCGCGACCACGCCCTGAACCGCAGCGGCAGCGGGGAGGAGGAGGCGTCCCTCTGGGCGCAGGAGGAGGGGCTGCTCGCCGCCGCCCACCGCACCGAGAGCGGGGCCGACCTGGAGGAGAGGTCCTTCGAGGCGCTGGAGTCCGATGCGCACTTCGACCACGTGCTCTTCGACGCCCAGCAGTTCGGGCTGCACGCCGACGTGGGCTCCGCCGAGGAGCAGGACTACCTCGGCCTTCCCGGGCTGCTCGAGCCCGACCAGGTCGCCGCGCTGCTGCACGAGCGCCAGGCCAAGCAGGTGAAGTCCGGGCGCAGCCGCGGTGTCGGCGGCGGGGTGGGCGGGCAGGCCGCCGCGGGCGGTCCCTCACCCGTGTCGGCGCACCGGGCGCTCGCCTCCCAGCGCAAGGAGCTCAACACCCTCGTCGCGGCCTACTCCTCCAAGACGGGCACCCCGCACTCCACGATCCACCTGGACCTCCGTCGAGCGGGTGGCGGCCCGGAGCTGGCGTCGGCCACCAGCGAGCAGGTCACGCAGCGGACCGACCAGATCCGGCGCTGGTTCGTCGGGCGCCACTGACCAGGAACGGCCACCCGGCATACCGGCTGTTCACCAAGGCGTCTGTCGCTCGACGCGCTCGGGACGCCCGACGGGGCTAGTGTCGCGAAGCGTGACCGACATCAAGCAGACCTCAGCATCGCGCCGCCAGCTTCTCTCGATGGCCGTGGTGGGGGGTGCCGGCATCTTCGCTGCGACGGATGCCCAGGCCGCCCACGCCTCACCGAGGAAGGGCCCCAAGCCGTTCCGCATCACCGTGCTGGGCACGACCGACCTGCACGGCAACGTCTACAACTGGGACTACTTCCGCAACAGGGAGTTCAACGACTCCAAGGCCAACGACATCGGTGTGGCCAAGGCCGCGACCCTGATCAAGGCGGTGCGGGCTGAGCGGGGCGCCGACCGCTGCATCACCCTCGACGCCGGCGACACCATCCAGGGCACGCCGCTTGCCTACTACTACGCCAAGATCGACCCGATCACGCAGGGCTCGAAGCACCCGATGGCCACCGCCATGAACTCGATCGGCTACGACGCCGCGGCGCTCGGCAACCACGAGTACAACTACGGTCTCGACACCCTGCGGGCGTTCGAGGAGCAGTGCGACCACCCGCTGCTGTCCGCCAACTCGGTGGACTGGGACACCGCCAAGCCCGTGTTCCCGCCCTACGTCCTGAAGACGATCGCTTTGCCCAGCGGGCCCGTGACGGTCGGGATTCTCGGCCTGGTGACGCCTGGCGTCGCGATCTGGGACAAGGCGAACGTCGAGGGCAAGGTGCGCTTCCCCGGCATCGTCGAACAGGCAAAGATCATGGTGCCGCGGATGAAGGCCGCTGGTGCCGACGTCGTCGTCGTCTCGTGCCACTCGGGGGCGACGACCTCCTCGTCCTACGGCGACGCGCTGCCCTACCCGGAGAACGCCAGCCGGCTGGTCGCGGAGCAGGTGCCCGACGTCGATGCGATCCTCGTCGGCCATGCTCACGTCGAGGTGCCGGAGCTCATCGTGACGAACCAGGTCACCGGGCGCCCCGTGCTGCTCAGCGAGCCGCTCTACTGGGGCATGCGGGTGACCGTCATGGACATCGACCTCGTGCGCTCCGGCCGCGGGTGGAGGGTCAAGAGCTTGTCGTCCACACTGCTCAACGCCAACACCGTCCCCGAGGACGCCACGATCGCTGCGCTGATCCGGCCCGCCCACGAGAAGGTCCTCGCCTACGTCAACTCCGTCATCGGCACCTGCACCGAGGCCATGTCCGCGGCGACGTCGCGCTACGAGGACACGGCCGCGATGGACTTCATCAACCTCGTGCAGGGCGAGGCGGTCAAGAAGGCGTTGGTGGGCAGTGCGCAGGAGGCCCTCCCGGTGCTGAGCATCGCGGCACCCTTCAACAAGGAGGCCGCGATCCCGGCCGGGGACGTCACGGTGCGCGACGTGGCCGGGCTCTACATCTACGACAACACCCTGCTCGGCATCACGCTCACCGGCGCCCAGGTCAAGGACTACCTCGAGCAGTCGGCGACCTACTTCAAGCAGGTGTCGGGCCCCGGCCCGTTCACGCCCGACCAGGTGACGAACGCGGTGACCGCCTTGGCCCCGAACGGCACTCCCGACTACAACTACGACATCATGGGCGGGGTCGACGCCGACCTGACCTATGACATCGACATCGCGGCAGCACCAGGCTCGCGGATCGCGAACCTGTCGTATGCCGGGTCAGCCGTCGCCCCCGGCGCAGCGTTCGTCATCGCGATCAACAACTACCGTCAGTCCGGCGGAGGGAACTTCCCGCACGTGACCGCGGCCCCGGTGGTCTACAACCGCCAGGTGGAGATCCGTCAGCTGCTCATCGACTGGGTGAGCGCGAACAAGGAGATCGACCCGCCGTCCTTCGCGAGCACCGACTGGCGACTCGTCGCTGGCGGGGTTGCCGTGCAGATCACCGGCTGAGTCGCACCACTGGGCCGGGGAGAACACGCCGTTGCGCATCGAGCACTGACGGCGTGTTCTCTCCTCTCGACGGGGCGAGGGGGTGCGTCACAGGTCCTCGGAGCCTTGGGCCGCGGCGTGGACCAGCGGGCCCGTGCGGTGGTCGAGATGGGTGACGAGGCAGATCGCCGTGTTGGCTCGAACCACGTGCGTGTCGTCGATGATCTCGTCGATGACCCGCCCGAGGTCGACGTTGTCACGGGCGACGATCCGGACAACGAGGTCACCGACCCCGGTGATCGAGTGGATCTCCAGCACCTCCGGGATGGCGGAGAGGTGCGCGACGACGGGGCCGTGCCCCTGGCGCTGTCGGATCTCCAGGGTGCAGAACGCCGTCACCGGGTAGCCCAGCGGTGCCGGGTCGACCTGCGGGGCGAAGGACTTGATCACCCCGCGTTGCTGGAGCCGGTCCAGGCGCGCCTGGACCGTGCCCCGGGCCACCCCCAGCGCGCGTGAGGCGCCCAGCACGCCGACGTGCGGGTCCTGGGTGAGGAGCGCGATGAGCCGGGCATCGAGGGTGTCCACCCCGTCCTGTCGTAACATGGTCACATTGTTCGCCATGGATGCCGTCTGAGGCAACACTGTGCGCAGGCTGACCATCGGTTACCGCTCGTCTTGCACATCGGGGCCCGCGCCACGACAGTGGCGGGATGACTGACACGAGGACCGACCCGACCACGACGTCCGCCAGCCACATCGACCTGACCGAGCAGGAGCGCCAAGCCGGCCTGGACCTCCAGCAGCTCAAGCAGCTCGTCGGCCTCGTCGACTACGACGAGGCGCAGGACCCCTTCCCCGTGACCGGGTGGGACGCGCTCGTCTTCGTCGTGGGCAACGCGACCCAGGCGACGCACTACTACCAGAGCGCGTGGGGCATGGAGCTCCTCGCCTACTCCGGCCCCGAGCACGGGATGCGCGACCGAAAGGCCTATGTCCTGAAGTCCGGCTCGATCCGCTTCGTCATCACCGGCGCGGTCACCCCGGACAGCCCGCTCATCGCCCACCACGCCGCCCACGGCGACGGCGTCGCCGACATCTCCCTCGAGGTGCCCGACGTCGACCGCTGCATCGAGCAGGCGCGCAGCGCGGGTGCGACCATCCTCAGCGAGCCCGAGACGCTCACCGACGAGCACGGGTCGGTCCGCATCGCGGCCATCGCGACATACGGCGACACCCGGCACACGCTGGTGCAGCGACAGGTCGACGGCGTGCGGTATGCCGGCCCGTACCTTCCCGGCTACGTCACCAGGGGGTCCACGTTCGTCAAGCGCGACGGCGCCCCCAAGCGCCTCTTCCAGGCGCTCGACCACGTCGTCGGCAACGTCGAGCTCGGCAAGATGGATGAGTGGGTGGGCTTCTACAACAAGGTCATGGGCTTCGTGAACATGGCCGAGTTCATCGGCGATGACATTGCCACTGACTACTCCGCGCTGATGTCCAAGGTCGTCGCCAACGGCAACCACAGGGTGAAGTTCCCCCTCAACGAGCCGGCGATCGCGGCCCGCAAGAGCCAGATCGATGAGTACCTCGAGTTCTACAACGGCCCCGGCGCGCAGCACCTGGCGCTGGCGACCAACGACATCCTGCGCACCGTCGACGAGCTGCGCAAGGAGGGTGTGGAGTTCCTCGACACCCCCGACACGTACTACGACGACCCCGAGCTGCGGGCCCGCATCGGTGAGGTGCGGGTGCCCATCGAGGAGTTGAAGTCCCGCAAGATCCTCGTCGACCGCGACGAGGACGGCTACCTCCTCCAGATCTTCACCAAGCCGCTGGGTGACCGGCCGACGGTGTTCTTCGAGATCATCGAGCGGCACGGCTCCCTCGGCTTCGGCAAGGGAAACTTCAAGGCACTCTTCGAGTCGATCGAGCGCGAGCAGGACCTCCGCGGCAACCTCTGATCTTCTCGCGGCGCGATGATGGATGGGTGACCCGCACCCTGATCCTGCCGAGTCCGCTCCTGCCCCGCCTGGCCTATGTCGGGCTTGCCAACGCCTTGGCAGATCGACAGCGTCGTCGCTGGGCTGGCGAGGGCGCAGTGGACATCTCGACGGTGCCGCCCTCGCCGTCCGGCCCCGAGCAGGTCCTCAGTGCGTTCCGTGCGGCCGTCGCCTCCTTCGCCCCCGACCTCGTGGTCACGCACAGCAACGCCGGGCGCTACGCGGCACTCGCGGCGAACGGCATCCCGGTGGTCCACATCGACGCCGCCCTGCCCTCGGCGTCGGGGGACCCTACCCCGTTGGCCCCTGCGCGACTCCTCGGCCACCTCGAAGGCCTCGCAGATGCGCAGGGAAACCTGCCGCCGTGGTCCCGGTGGTGGCCCGACGACGCGATGGCGGAGGTCCTCCCCGACGTGGAGGCTCTCGCCGCCCTCCGAGAAGGTGAGCGGGGGGTGCCACTGGCGTATTTCGGTGCCTCGCTCGGCGCCC
>JBDSVV010000307.1:0-16809 GCA_039927035.1 Ornithinibacter sp.
AGGTCTGGCGGGGCAGGATGATCGAGGAGTCCAGCCCGACGACGTCGTCGCGCGAGGTCACCATGGCCTTCCACCACTGGCGCCTGATGTTCTCCTTCAGCTCCACCCCGAGCGGCCCGTAGTCCCACGCCGAGCGGGTTCCTCCATAGATCTCCCCGCAGGGGAAGACGAAGCCGCGGCGCTTGCAGAGGGAGACGACGGTGTCGACGGTGGAGGTCTGGGCCATGGGCGCAAGGCTATCCGTGGGGGCCTACTGCAGCCGAACCGCCCATCGCCGCCCGGCTAGGCTGACCCACCGTGTCACCCCTCCGAGAGTCCATCGAGCGCAACAGCCTGCCGGCCCTGACCTGGCTGAGCCGACTTCCGCGCGCCGTCCCCTTCCTCCTCGTGCTGGGCCTGGCCGTCGCCGGCATCCTGCTGCCACCGCCCGGCTGGCTGCTGATCGCCGCCGTCGCGTTGCTGCTTGCCTGGATCCTCTACCTCGCGTGGCCGCGGCTCACCTCCTCGGAGCGACTGCTGCGCCTGGCGGTCGTGGCGATGCTCCTCGCCATCACCCTGACCCAGGCTTTCCCACGCACCTGAGACCGCGTACTTGACAACGATTCTCATTACAGATGAGAATCGTTGTCATGAAGCGCGTCGTCGTCCTGCTTGCCGCCAGCCTGATCGCCGCCTCGACGGCGGCATGCTCCGGGGCAGCGGGGCCCCAGGAGAGCCCCGGTGGGCAGATGGGAGTGACCGCCTCCTTCTACCCCCTGGAATTCGCGGCCGAGCGAGTGGGCGGTGAGCACGTGCAGGTCACCAACCTCACCAAGGCGGGGTCCGAGCCCCACGACCTCGAGCTCACGCCTCGGGCCGTCGGGGACCTGGCGAAGTCGCGGGTCGTCATCTACCTCAGCGGCTTCCAGCCCGCTGTCGACCGGGCGGTCGACACCGAGGCCGGCGACGCGGCATTCGACGTCGCACCCCAGGCCGACCTGAGCATCGTCTCGGGCGAGGGCGGCGGCCCCGACCCGCACTTCTGGCTCGACCCCGTTCGGTACGCCACCGTCGTCACCGCTGTCGGCGAACGGTTCGCTGCGGTCGACCCGGAGCACGCCAACAGCTACCGGGCCAACGCGGCAGCACTGGTCGCCGAGCTCGGGGCCCTGGACTCCGACATCGCCGCCGGCCTGGCTCGGTGCGATAGCCGGGACCTCGTCACCAGCCACACCGCCTTCGCCTACCTTGCCGAGCGCTACGACCTGGGCCAGGAGGGCATCGCCGGTGTCAACCCCGATGCCGAGCCCGACGCCGGCACCCTGCGCACACTCACCGCCTTCGTCCGCGAGCACGACGTGTCGACCATCTACACCGAGGCACTGGTCGACCCCGCGGTCGCGGAGACCGTCGCGCGAGAGACCGGCGCGGGTGTCGCGGTCCTCGACCCTCTCGAGGGCCTCACCGACGCGTCCGCGGGCCGGGACTACCTCGAGGTCATGCGCGCCAACCTCGCCACCGTGGAGAAGGGCCAGCGATGCCGGTGACACCAACAGCAGAGCCGATCATCGAGCTCGTCGGGGCGGGCTTCGGCTACAGCGACCGTCGAGTCGTCTCGGACGTCGACCTCACGGTCCACTCCGGCGAGGTGGTGGCCCTGCTCGGGCCCAACGGCTCCGGGAAGTCCACCCTCGTTCGAGGCCTGCTCGGCCTGGTCGACCAGGAGGGTGGGTCGGTCCGGCTCTTCGGCATCCCGCGTGCCCAGTTCACCGAGCACACCCGGATCGGCTACGTGCCACAACGGCATTCGCTGTCGTCGTCGGTGCGGGCCACCGTCACGGAGATCGTCGAGGTCGGGCGCCTCCCCCACCGCCCCTGGTGGAAGCCACAGGGACGCGAGGACCGCGAGGTCGTGCGGGCGTCGATCCGCGCCGTCGGGCTCGCGGACCGTGCCCACGGGGAGGTCGCCTCGCTCTCCGGCGGTCAGCAGCGACGGGTGCTCATCGCGCGGGCGCTCGCCGGGCGACCCGAGGTGCTCGTGATGGACGAGCCGACCGCCGGCGTGGACCACGCCAGCCAGGTCGCGCTGGCCGAGGTGCTGGGCCGACTCGCTGCGGAGGGCACGTCGATGATCGTGGTCACCCACGAGCTCGAGGCCCTCGCGGACGTGGTGACGCGCATCGTGTGCATGGACGCGGGCCACCTGGACTTCGACGGCAGCCCCGGTGCGTATGCCGCGCACGTCGCCTCCCACAGCACGGGCTCGAGCCACCACCACGAGCGCGAAGACCTTGCCGGCCCAGGGGCCGTGCTCGGTTCGGCACCGCTGGATCGCACGAGTGGGAGGCCGTCATGATCCAGGACATGCTCGCGCTCGACTTCATGCGCCAGGCCCTCGTCGCGGCGCTGCTCGCCGGTGTCGCCGCCCCGCTGGTCGGCGTCTTCCTCGTCCAGCGCCGGATGTCCCTCATCGGCGACGGGATGGGCCACGTCGCCCTCGCGGGGGTGGCCGTCGGCATCCTCACCGGCACCGAGCCGGTCCTCACCGCGCTCATCGCCGCGGTGGCCGCGGGGGTCGCGATCGAGCTCATCAGGGCGTCGGGACGCACCAGTGGTGACATCGCCCTGGCGGTGATGTTCTACGGCGGCATCGCGCTCGGCGTCGTGCTCATCGCGCGCTCCAGCGCGGGCACCCCAGCCAACCTCACGGCATACCTGTTCGGCGCCATCCTCACCACGAGCGGCGGCGACCTGGTCGTCCTCGCCGCGCTCGCCGCGGTCGTGCTGGTCACCACGCTGGTGCTGCGACAGCGCTTCTTCGCCGTTGCCAACGACGAGGAGTTCTCCCGCGCGGCCGGACTGCCGGTGATGGGCTACAACCTGGCTCTCGCCGTGCTCACCGCCGTCACCGTCGTCGTGTCGATGCGGGTCGTCGGGCTGCTGCTGATCAGCGCCCTGATGATCATCCCGAATGCCACCTCCCAGCTGCTCGCCCGGAGCTTCCGCGCAAGCCTGTGGCTGGCAGTGCTCATCGGTGTGGTGAGCAGTGTGGGCGGGGTGGTCATCTCCTATGGCGCCGAGACCCCCTCCGGCGGAACGATCGTCCTGGTCGCCATCAGCCTCTTCCTCGTGACGAGTGTGGGCGTCGCCCTCGTGGCACGGGCTCGGCACGCCTCCCACGCCCGGGCCCAGGAACGACACGACCACGAGCACGGGCCCGGGTGCGGTCACCCAGCGGTCGATCACGGCGACCACGTGGACTACCTCCACGACGGCCACCGGCACGCGGCGCACGAGGGCCACTACGACGAGCACGGGCAGCACGCGGAGGTGGAGAGCAGATGAGTGAGCCGCAGGCCGACCGGCGACCGACGCGACAGCGCGCCGCCCTCAGTGAGGCCCTGGCAGGGTCCGCCGAGTTCCGGTCGGCGCAGAACATCCACTCAGGGCTGGCCTCCACCGGCACCCGCGTCGGCCTCGCGACGGTCTATCGCAACCTCCAGGCCATGGCCGAGGACGGCGACGTCGACGTCATCCGCACGCCCGACGGGGAGGCCGTCTACCGCGCCTGCTCGATGCCGGTCCACCACCACCACGTGGTCTGCCGCCAGTGCGGCCTCGCGGTCGAGGTGACGGGGGATGCCGTGGAGCGCTGGGCGGACGCGGTGGCCGCCGAGCACGGCTTCAGCGAGGTTCGGCACACCCTGGAGATCGACGGCCTCTGCCGAGCCTGCGCCACCTGACCCGATGGTTCGATGAGGCGTGCTGCACGGTGCGAGGCACGAAACTGCTGGCACACTGCGGTGTGAGAACCGCACCTGCCGCCACGAGGCGAAGCTGGCCTCGGTCGCCAAGACCGACCCCGGGCTGTGCCGCGCGGATCTCCTCGAAGAGGGCCTTCGGCGGGTGTTCCAACTGCCCGACGACGAGGCCTTCGACACGCTCGAAACCTGTCGAGCCACGCCGCGTCAACGGGACCCGGCGGGCAGCAGACCGAAGATGAGCCACACCGACGAACATGGTGACAGCCAAGCCGAGGGGGGTCCCGCCGAGCACCTGGACCACAGTTAGACCGAGTCTGGCCAACACAAACCCGACGGCACCCAAAATGGCGACCCGTGGGGAGTAGGGAAGTGGTCAAAGCAGGGCACGAAAAGGGCGGGATTGTACCTGACTTCTATAGGATCATGCTCGAATCGAGCCATACATCATACTATTCGCATTTCCCGTGGACTTCTCAGTAGCCTCGTCAACGGAAACTTGACCGAGTTTCTTGCATTTTAACAGATTGCCCACGATAAGGCTTTCATTCGATGCGCGAACATTGACTTTACGTCGCCTGAACGCCTGTCACAGTCTTTGGAACTCGAAGTGCGTGGCCGTACCCAAGTGACACGGCCCAGAACGTAAACCTCAACTTCAAGATGCGAAGTTGATCGCCTAAAGGGATCGACGCGCGAATGCCTGCGCTGTCGTCCCCCTTTGAGTAAGGAAAGGTGGAACCATCATGGTACGTAAGCACTGGCAATGGGGTGGCTGAAAATGCGGGCAACTGCGCTCATCGAACTCGACCGGGCACCTCGCTGATTGCGGCTGATGCTCGTCGGTGTTGACGAGTGCACGCCCCGCGTATGCGGCGGCGGCGGGTTGTGAACGTTGCGCGAGCCGAAGGCGTTGCGGCCTCGTTTTTCGCGAGGCGGTGGTAGCCCTCAGATCGGGCTTTGAGTATCGGTCGTGATCACCGCCACGGCGGCTGACCACCGCGTCGATGGTCGCGACGAGGAGGTGCACCTCGGGTGAGGTGAGGACGCGGCTTCGTCGTAGAATGGTGCGCTGATCTCATGACGTTCGGGCGTTGTTCCGGACAGGGCCAGGAGTTGGCACAGATTCTCCTTCAGGCTATAGGCGTGCAGAATGTCGATCCCGGTCTTCCCGCATCGACGAGGGAGTTCCACAACTTCGCGAAGGTCAGGGACAACCGTTCGTGCGCGGTGAGCAGTTCACGCCGTCCGGCCTGCTCCGGTGGTTCCTGCGCTCGCGCCGACCTCGTGGCTGGCGGGTGGCCCGCTGGTCGACCTCGGTGACCATGTCGTTGGCCAAGGGCCAAGTGGAACCGTCGGCTACCACGACTGCGTCGGGCGGGGGTCGGAGACCGCGCGCAGGTAGGACGCAGACAGGTCGATGCACACCTGAGTAAATCTCCGACTTCCGCGAGAAGTTACCCGGCATTGTGGGTCCCTGGGTGGGTTGGTTGTCTCGCTCGCAGCGGTGGCGGGCAAGTCGTTAAAGGCGGGCCTTTCCAAGGCCGTCACGACAGGCTTGGCGGATCGCTTTGTCGCGGCCTACGTGCTCGTCATTCGAGCTGACGTGGCCGATGAGCTCGTGGGAATGACAACAAAGTTGATGTGGCCCCGCTGTGATGACTTGAATTCCAGCGAACGACGCAACACTGAGGGTGTGGAGGTCGTCATGGAGGAGCAGTCAACACGCCGTGGGGTGACCGGTCCGGCGCTGTTGACTGGGGTGGCGTGAGGAGTTTGCGCGGTTGATCGCCCGCGGGGTCGGCAACGGCGAGGCGTGCCAGGTGGTGGTGGGGGTGCACCGGCGGACCGGGACACGGTGGCTGTGCGGGCGCTCCGTCCCGGTGCGGGAGGGGCGGTGCGGGAGGGGCGGTGCGGGAGTATCCTACGGTGATCGATCGAACCTCGGGGCGACGCCCTCACTCGGCTCGGTACCTGTCCGAGGGCGAACGGGTGGTGGTTGCCGATCGTCGTCGGGCCCAGGTCAGTGTGCGGGCCATCGCCCGCGAGCCGGGTCGGGACGTCTCGACGGTCAGTCGTGAGCTGCGCCGCAACTGTGGCCCGGCCGGTGAGTATCGCCCTTCGGCGGCGCAGCGGATGGCGAAGGCCCGCCTCGCTCGCCCCAGGGTGCGCAACGTGGCCGCTGACCCGGGGCTGGCGGCGCCGGTGCAGGGCTGGCTGGACGCGAAGTGGGGCCCGGAGCAGTTCAGCGCGACCCTCGCCAGCTCGTTCCCGAACGACCCGGCGCGCCGTTTGGCGGTGGAGACGATGTATCAGGCGCTGTACGCCAGGGAGGCTGTCTTGCAGCGTGGCCCGGCTGTGTGCCTGCGCACGGGGCGACGCCGCAGATGACCGCACCGACGATCTGATCGGCGCCGCCGGAACGCGCTGGACCACCCCGGTGCGCGGCGCCCCATCAGCGAACGCCCCACCGAAGCGGAGGACCGCAAGGTGGTCGGGCACCAGCGGACGATCACCGCCTACCGCCTACCGCGAACCCGACCGCGCCGCGGGTCGAGAGCTGATGAGCACGCTGGTCGACTCGAGCACCCTCGGCGGCTCCACCCTCGGGTTCCGCAACCTCACCAACAACATCATCAGATCCCTACGAGACCGGCGGCGTCAGACCCCGACTACACCTGCATTGGGAAGAGAGCCTTGGCTGGTCGCTGAAGCAATGGCGCAGCGAGTTCCTCGGCTACTTCGACACCAACGGCGAGAATCGGCGGGTCGCCTGGAGGCGAGGCTCGCGGTCTGGTCCCGGGCGCCGATGAAGGCATTGGAGTACTCGTAGAACGTGTCGATCTCGCGGAGAGCTTCAGGACTCATACCCGTGGGACGGCCGAGCAAGGCGCAACTCGAAGCCTTTCCGTGAACGCCGACCGGAGTCAGGCGGGGCTCACTTTCCGTGCCCGTTGATCTTGCCCAGCTGGGAGGCAATCTGCTCGGGCACGCCCGGATCGACCTCATACCCCTCGATCCCAGCTGGCTGCGCAGCCGCCCTGGCCCAGACCGGGTCGCACCGGGAGCACTCGCGGTGAGCCAGTGACTCGACAGCGACGTAGGTCGGCCGCCACTCGGCCGACTCGAGGAGGACCGGCCCGGTCCAGACCCCTGTGCCAGGCTCTTGGTGGAGGCGTCCGGTGAGGAAGCGCACTCTGGGGCTGCGGCCATCGCAGGTGGGGGGGCCCTCCCCAGGCAGGAGGCCCGGAACGAGGATTGGACGGCCGTCCATCAGGTGGCGCAACAGCGCGCAGCGGTCGGAGCCCAGGAGTGAGGTGAGTTCGGCCACCAGCTCGGGTGTGGAGCTGGGCTGTGCCGGCGCAAGGACGACATCCATGTCCTGGAGTTCCGTGCTTTTCATGAATGAAAACCTACCCGATCCGATCGGTCCCGTCCCCGGCGAAGGCTAGGATTGTGGCAAACCTGCCAAAACTTTTCGTCTGTGAAAAGTATCGCAGGTCGCTCGTGGTAACCGAACCGACTCTCGCGAGGAGCCAGATGGCCCGCCCCGTTCCGACGACCGCCGCTGGTGCCGCAGCCCTGCCCGAGGTCGCGTCCGCGCTGAATCGACTTTTGACGACGGTGAAGTGGGTCGATGACGCGGGTCGTCTGCGCGACCTCGACAACAACGTCCACCTTGCGCGCGAGGTCTCGAGGCTGCGCGGGCCGACCCCGCACGTGCAGATCCAGCGAATCCGGCAGGGCACCCAGCCTGACCCGCGGGCTAGCGTGCTGTGGGCGGTCAGCCGGGTCCTCAGTCAGCACGCCTGCGTCGAGATCACCATGGACTACTTCTTCGAGCCGGTCACGCGAACCCGGGTCCAGCGGGCATTGGACCTCGAGCTGGAGCGGCTGACCATGCAGGTTCGCGGTCAGCGCGGCTAGAAACCGTACGCGCTCGCACCCCGCCCGCGCCGGGGCCGGGCCAGTAGCGCGACGACGATGACGGTGAGTGATGGGGCCTGCGGCCATCACAGGTCCGGGCGGACCGGAGGTCGTGCTGGGACGAGCCGAACCTCATGTCCCAGGGCCAGAGGGTGGGCCGCTGTACATTAACTCAATTCTCTTGCCCCCGAAGGGCACTCTCATGTCCCGACACGCTCACCCACACCACCAACGGTCGACTCAGGATAGGGGCACACGTGCAGTGCGTCGGCCAGGCTGGCCGAGCCCGGCGAGCAGCCCCATGGGCAGGTTCAGAAGGGTGCTGCTGGACCGCCTGAGGACGACCGCCACTCATGAGCCCGGCCGCTATGTACGGGGCGAGCTGCGGCTCCATCAAGCACGAGGGAGAACAGCGCCTCAGCGCCGGGTGACGGCGCCGATGGCGCCGATGGCGCCGATGGCGCCGAGGCAGGTCGCGGTCCCGGACACCGCCACGGTCGAGCGACGTCTTGGTGGCGGTCATCGATCCCGCGAGAGTGGGAACGCCGAGCTGGTGACGAACACCAGCTCCGCCCCGGCCGGAACGTCGCCGTCGCAGGTCTCCTGCTTCCGAGCGGCGGAGCGGGCGCGGAACCGCTCAAACAGCTCGACGAGTGCCCCATCGAGCTCGCCCAGGTCGCTGGCGGACAGCCAAAGCGAGTAGTCACGCCCGATGCTGGCCTCGACCCACTCCAAAGGCCAGCGTCCAGTCTGGCGCTCGGCGTCAAATCGGCGGATCCGGTTGATCCTGCGCTGGAGCGCGATCCAGTAGAGGTCCTCTACGGCCCGATCCACGGCGGGGTCAGTGTCGTCCTCGCCGGCCCATTCGACAGAAACCTGCGGCGCCTGCCACACCGCTGCGCGGCCCTCGCCGGCGACGTGCTCGATCCACTCCCCGTCGGCCAAAGCCGCTAGGTGGACCTGGATCCCGCCCCTGGCCTCGGGCACCAAGCGGGCGAGCTCGGATGTGCTCATGGGCCGGTCCTCAACCTTCAGCTGCTCGAAGAGGTCGAGCCTGGCCGGGTCGGCGGACATTGCACGCAGATGCCTCAGGTGACGTTCAGCGGTCATGCCCCGCACCTTACGATCCGACGCGAGACGCCGCGGCACTGGGGGCGCTATGGGCGACTGAGAGGTCAAGACGGTGGACACTAGAAGGGCATCAGCTAGATCACCTCTGAAAGGACACGTATCATGCGCCGTTTCATCGCAGTTCTGAGTATCCTCTCCGCCCTCACCCTCATCCCGGTCGCCGCGGCCAATGCCGCCCCGGCCGGCAAAGCCCTCCCGCAAGGTCACTGCATGGTCTGCTGACACCCCGATACAGGCGATCCGCCCCGAACCAGAGTCCGGGGCGGTTCGCCTGCCTAGATGAGTGATTCCAAGGGGTCGCCCGCCGTGGGCTTCGAGGTTGAGTCGGCCTTTGAGGGTGTCGTCGACGGACTCGCTGATCTGCCCAGGGGTTCGACGCCCCCGATCCAGGTCAACGTGGGGTGGTTCAGGCGCGCCGGTGTTGGGGTGTTGGCGACGATGTCAGTCAGCACGGAGCACGCATGCCACGCCAGTCACACCCCTTGGAATCACTCGTCGAGGCGGAGTCACTTCTTTTGCCGTCGGCTGCCGCCGTGCCAGTCCTCCTGCTTTCCGACCGTGTCGGCGTCACCTCCGAGCGCGGCCAGCTGCGGCTGCTCGCGCAGGCTGCGTTTGAGCTCGGCGAAACCCGGGAAGCGAGCCAGGCCGACCACGTGGTCCCACAGCTCGCCGGCCGAGTCCTCGCTTGGCAGCCGGCTGATCACCGGACCGGAGAAGGCCACCCCGGCGGGTGGCTCGAAGTGGATGATGGGCGTGCCCACGTCCTTGCCCGTCAGCGAGAGCGCCTCGTCGCTCTCCTGCCGGATCTCCAGGTCCCACGACTCGTCGTCGAGAGCGTCCGCCAACTCGGACGGCAGACCCGCCTCGGCCAGGATCGGCTCCGCGAACTCCCGCGTCCCGCGAACCTCACGCACCTCGCCCTCGGTCCGGTGGTCATCGGTGGCCGGGATGGTGTCGAAGATGTGGGCCCCGAACGCGGCGTACAACGGTGCCATCGCCTCGCGTCCATGCTCGGCACGCGCCCGGGCGGCCACCCGCAGGAGCCGGAGCCCGGCGGTGTGCCCGGCTTCGTACTCGGGTGGGAAGTGCGCGTCGTAGTCGACCGCAGAGTTGATCAGGCGCAACGAAATGAACCGCCAGTCCACGGAGTAGTCGCGCTGGGACTGCACCTGCCGCACCCACTTGCTGGTCATCCAGGCGAAGGGGCAGACAGGGTCGAAGTAGAAGTTGATGTCGGCATCCACTCGTCCACCCTAGTTTGGCATCCGCCAAGGGGCGCGGTTCGCCCCGCACGGGACACCTGGGCGGCGACACCGACCATCGTCAGGCGGTAGACCTCCCGTCGTGGTCGCAGGCCCTCCGTCCCGCCCTTTCGGGGTCCGTCGCTCGAGGTGACGTGTGAGATCGCGTCGAGCAGGGTGGCGCGATGTCTCTGGCGGACGGCAGCAATCGCTACCGCGTCATGTGGCCGCCAGCCGACCTCCAGTACGGAGGCGGAACCACGCCCTCGGGGGACGGCACATGTCGCGCTCCACGCGCCTTGGGCCCTTGCCCGGGACGTCACGCTGCGTGTGGCAGTTGTCAACACCGACGGGCATGCGCGCAGCTACCGGCTTCTGCACGACGGCGATCCCGTGGAGATGGCACCGATCTGCGACGTCGCACCCACCTGCCCGCACCTGGCCGGCAAACAGACGGGCCCTTGGGTTGCCGGCCAGTCCTACCTCCCACGCACCACGGCCGAAACAAACACCTCGTCGCCGAGGTCCAGTCCTGGGGCGTGCCCCGGCCGGCCGCACGGGAGATCGTGCAGTCCAGCCTCGGCCAACTCGCCGCTGTCGTCCCTGACGCGACTGGACGTGTCTCCGTCCCGCTCCTCCCGGATCAAGAAGTCAGAGATCGACTCCTCCCGATGGGTGCAGTCTGGGACGTGCGGCGCGAGGTCCATAGGGTTCCTTCGGTGCGAGGTGGTTCTCCGCCGGCTCACCCGAGCCTTCGCCCGGTCGTGGGGCGTCGACCGCCCCGCCGTAGCGACGCTCGCGGTCGACGTAGGACTGGACCGCCTCCCACAGGTCGCGGCGGTCGTAGTCGGGCCAGAGCCGGTTCTGGAAGACCATCTCGGCGTACGCGCTCTGCCAGAGCAGGAAGTTGCTGGTGCGCTGCTCACCCGAGCTGCGCACGAAGAGGTCGACGTCCGGCATGTCGGGCTCGGGCAGGTACCGCGCGACGGTGCGTTCGTCGACCGACCTGGCCTTGAGCCGTCCTGTGGCGACGTCGCTCGCGATCCGCTGCACGGCATCCCCGATCTCGGCACGCCCCCCGTAGTTGACGCAGAAGTAGAGCGTCAGGCCGGTGTTGTGCCGGGTGAGGTCCTGGGCGACCTCGAGCTCCTTGATCACCGATCCCCACAGCCGCGGACGTCGGCCCACCCAGCGCATCCGCACGCCCCACTCGTGCAGCTGGTCTCGGCGGCGCCTGATGACGTCACGGTTGAAGCCCATCAGGAAGCGCACCTCCTCGGGGCTGCGCTTCCAGTTCTCGGTGGAGAACGCGTAGGCCGACAGGTGGGTGACCCCCACCTCGATGGCCCCGGCAACGACGTCGAGCAGGGCGGCCTCACCGGCTTCGTGGCCCTGGGTGCGCTTGAGGCCGCGCTGGTTGGCCCACCGCCCGTTGCCATCCATGACGACGGCGACGTGGCGCGGCATCCGATCGAGCGGGATGACGGGTGGCCGGGCGCCGCTAGGATGCGGGAAGGGAGGCGGGTAGTGACTCTGCGCGCTCACCGCTCCACCATCCGGAGGCTGCGGATGCCGCGCTCGATGTGCCACTGGAGGAACGCCGCGGTGAGCCCGCTGCCCTCGGAGCGGTGGCGTGGGTCGGAGGCGTCGGCGAGCGCCCAGTCCCCCGCGAGCAGCGCCGCCAGCAGCCTGAGGGTCTCGGGCGCGGGGGCGGCCGAGCCCGGTGGGCGGCAGGCGGGGCAGACCACGCCTCCGGACACGACGTGGAACGCGCGGTGCGGGCCCGGAGCGCCGCACTTGGCGCAGTCGTGGAAGGTGGGGGCCCACCCGGCGATGGACAGGGCTCGTAGCAGGTAGGCGTCCAGCACGAGGCCCGGCTCGTGCTGGCGCCCGGCGAGGGAACGCAACGCACCCAGGACCAACAGGTACTGCTGGAGCGCAGGTTCGCGTTCCTCGGTGAGCCGGTCGCACGTCTCGAGCACGGCGGTCGCGGCGGTCCACGACGGGTAGTCGCGGGCGATGACCTCGCCCCAGGGGTCCAGGGTCTCCACCTGCGTCACCGTGTCGAGGTTGCGCCCCTCGTAGCACTGGATGTCGATGTGCATGCCGGGCTCGAGTCGCGCCCCGAAGCGGGACTTGGTGCGGCGCACGCCCTTGCCCACGGTGCGCACCTTGCCCAGCCGGCGCGTGAGCAGGGTGATGATGCGGTCGGACTCAGCCAACTTGTGGGTGCGGAGCACGATCGCCTCGTCGCGGTAGAGGGGCACCGCACCATTGTCGGTGCTCGGCCAGAGATTGCCGGTATGCCGGGCCCCGGCTCAGCGTTCCGGGAGCAGGGCGTGGTGGGTCCACAGGTGGAGCACTGCCAGTGAGCGGTGCGGGCGCCATGCCTGCGCGACGCGAGCCGCCTCGCGAGCGGTGATCCCGCCGAGCGCCTTGCGCAGCACGAGGTCCCCCGGCAGGAACACGTCGGGATCGCGCAGGCAGCGCAGCGCGATGAGGTCGGCGGTCCACGGCCCGATGCCGGGAAGCGCCAGCAGCCCCTCCCGGATTCTCGCGGAGTCAGGTGCACCCCGCGGGTTCTGGGGGTTGTTCCCTCCTGAGCCCGCGGGGTGCTCCTGACTCCGCGGGGCAAGGGCGAGGGGCAGGATGCCGCTGGCGACCTCGTTCGCCAGGGCCACGAGCGTGTGGGCCCGGGCCCCGGTGACGCCCACCACCTCCTTGACAGTGGCCGGGTCGGCGACGGCGAGCACCTCCGCCGAAGGAAATCCGCCGTGGGCCGCGACGAGGCGACCCGCGAAGGCCCTCCCGGCGGCCAGGGACACGTGCTGGCCCAGGACGACGAAGACCGCAGCCTCGAAGGGGTCCGCAGCCCCTGGCACTCGGAGCCACGGGCGAGCGTGCACGAGCGACCCGATGACCGGGTCGCGTCGCAGTGCGCCGACCGCAGCTCGAGGGTCGAGGTCCAGCCCGAGCCAACGGCGGGCAGCAACCGTCGCCTCCGCCACGGCATCCGGCGGGCCCTGCACTCGGATGCCGGGAACACCGAGATCGGCAGTGGGCAGGGTGACCTGCACCCGCACGTCGCGGCCTCCCACCGTGAGGGTCCGCCGGTGTGCCGTACTCCCCTCCTCGAGGGTCGCGATCTCGTCGACGCCGGGGATCGCGTGGGCGACGAGGTAGGAACGCAGCGCTGGCAGGTCACAGGTGTCGTCGACGTCAGGCGAGGTGGTCACCACGCCATTCAACGTCAGTCACTCGGAACGGAGACCGCCCACCGAGCTTCCTCAGGCGAAGTCGGTCGAGGCCAGCTCGCGCCGACCGGACTCGATCGCGTCGAGGATGCGGCGCGCCACGTCGTCCGGCTCCAGTCCCTGGGGGAGCTTGGGCGCCACGCCCGCCAGTGCTCGCTCGACCAGCCCGGTCTCGGTGTGCGGAGGTCGCACGTCGATGACGTCCACGCCGGCGCGACGAAGCTCCTTGACCAGCGCCTGGTCGACAGCGGTCAGCGCCGCCTTGCTCGCCGAGTAGGCCGCCATGCCGGCCATCGGCTGCTCGGCGACCACGGCGCTGACCTGCGCCACGAAGCCCTTGTTCTCTGCGAGCACGGGAAGCAGCCGGCGGAGCACGAAGAGGGGCCCGATGACATTGGTGAGGAAGAGCTCCTCGATCACCGCGTCGTCGGTCTCGACGAGCGACCCGAATGCCACGGCTCCCGCGGCGTTCACCACCCCGTCCAGCCGGCCGTGGTGCTCGCGCGCCGTCGCCACGATCCGGTCCCCCAGCGTCGCATCGGCGAGGTCGCCGACCACCGTCGGGGCGCCGTCCACGACTCCGGCCAGGCGCGTCTCCTCCCGGCCGACGAGCACGACCCTGGCCCCCCGCTCGCAGGCTCCCCGCGCGATCCGTGACCCCAGGGCGCCTGACGCCCCGAGGACGGCGACGACGGCGTCGGACAGTGGGTGCTCGCTCATGCCAGCACCCCATCACGGATCGCCCAGAAGGGTCCTGCCCGACGCACAACGTTCGACACGTGCGCTCATGCATGGAACATGCGTTCGATTGAACGGCTAGACTCCGCCAGGTGAATGGTGTGCAGGGATCCCTGCTCGACCTCTTCGACGAGGTCGTCGTGCACCCGCTCGCTGGGGCCGGGCAGCGCACGCACCTTCGAGGCGATGCGTGGGTCGACCTTCGGCCGGGGTGGGTCGGCGGCGCTGACGAGCTTTTTGCCGCCCTGCGCCGCGACGTCGACTGGCAGACCGAACGGCGCCAGATGTACGACTCCGTCGTCGATGTCCCTCGCCTGCTCCGCTTCTATGGCGAGAGCGAGGACCTCCCCCACCCGGCTCTGGACGAGTGCCGCGACGTGCTCACGGAGCACTACGCCGATGAGCTCGGCGAGCCGTTCCGCACCGCCGGGCTGTGCCTCTACCGAGACGGACAGGACTCGGTGGCGTGGCACGGCGACCGGATCGGTCGCTCTCGTGACGCGGACACGATGGTCGCGATCCTCTCGGTCGGCGCCCCGCGGGATCTCGTGCTCCGACCCCGCGGTGGAGGCACCTCCGTGCGCGTGTCGTCGGGGCACGGGGACCTCCTCGTCATGGGCGGCTCGTGCCAGCGCACCTGGGACCACTGCGTTCCCAAGACTGCCAGGCCGGTCGGGCCGCGGATCTCCATCCAGTTCCGGGTTCGCGGGGTGCGTTAGGTCGCAGATGCACCAAACCTACGCTCGCGTAAGTTACTCTCGAGTCAAGCAACCATTCGAGGAGCACGATGAGCGCCCTGTCCCATGTCGAGACCACCACGCTGCACGGTCACGAGATCTCCTACATCGACTCCGGCGAAGGCCCCGCGGTGCTGTTCATCCACGGCCTGCTGGGCTCCCAGCGGCAGTGGAGCCACCTGTTGGACCGGATCGACGAGGACCACCGCGTCATCATGCCCGACCTCTTCGGCCACGGCGCCTCGGACAAGCCCGCGGTCGGTGACTACTCCCTCGGGGCCCATGCGGGCACCCTGCGCGACCTGCTGGACCGGTTGGGCATCGACAAGGTCACCCTGGTCGGGCACTCCCTCGGCGGTGGCATCGCGATGGTCTTCCGCTACCTCTTCCCCGAGCGCGTCGAGCGCATCGTGCTCGTGGCCAGCGGGGGCCTCGGCCGCGACGTCAACGCGATCCTGCGCTCCGCCACCCTTCCCGGCGCCGAGTTCGTCCTCCCGGTGATCGCCTCGAAGTGGGTGCGAGACCGGATGGAGTGGACGGGGCGCGCCCTCGGGTCGTTGGGACTGCGACCCAACGCGGACATCAACGAGATCTGGCAGGGCTTCGGCTCCCTCGGCGACGCCGAGAGCCGCCGGGCCTTCCTCGCCACCACCCGGTCCGTCATCGAGCCGGGGGGGCAGCGCGTCAGCGCCCACGAGTTCCTGCCCGAGGTCGAGTCCCTGCCCACGCTCATCGTGTGGGGCAGCAAGGACCGGATGATCCCGGCCTGGCACGCGGCCGCGGCGCAGAAGTCCATCGCCAACTGCCAGGTCGAGATCTTCGAGGGCGCGGGCCACTTCCCACACCTGGACGACCCCGACCGCTTCGCCGAGGTGCTACGCGTCTTCATCGCCGGCTGAACGGCCTCCGACCCGCCCTCAGCCGGCGAGGGACCCGTCGCGCTCCGCCCGGTTGACCGCCGAAAGGATCGCGCGAAGTGACGCCTTGACGATCGACTCGTGCAGGCCCACGCCCCACAGCACCCGTTCGCCGACCGCGCACTCGACGTAGGCCGCAGCCCGGGCATCGCCACCGGCCGAGAGCGCGTGCTCGGCGTAGTCGAGCACCCGCACGTCCACCCCGAGGGGGGCCAGGGCCGTGATGAATGCCGCGATCGGGCCGTTGCCGTCGCCGAAGACCTCGACCTCCTTGCCCCCGTCTGTGACGACGGCCTCGATCCGGTCCTGACCGTCGTCGGAGCCGACCAGGGTCGAGCGCACCGGGCCGAAGCGTCCCCAGCGCTGCGCGCTGTCCTCCGCGTGGAGGTATTCGTCGGCGAACATCTGCCAGATCTCGGCAGCCGAGAGCTCACCGCCCTGGGCGTCGGTGCGGCGCTGCACGACGTGGCTGAACTCGACCTGCAGGCGGCGCGGCAGGTCCAGACCGTGCTCGGCCTTGAGCAGGTAGGACACCCCGCCCTTGCCCGACTGGCTGTTCACGCGTACCACGGCCTCGTAGGAGCGGCCGATGTCGTGCGGGTCGATCGGCAGGTAGGGCACACCCCAGTCGATGTTGTCGATGTCGGCACCGGCGGCCTTGGTGCGCCGGTCCATGTCCTCGAGGCCCTTCTTGATCGCATCCTGGTGGGACCCCGAGAAGGCCGTGTAGACGAGGTCTCCGCCCCAGGGGTGACGTTCGTGCACGGGCAGCTGGTTGCAGTACTCCACGGTTCGACGGATCTCGGCCATGTCGGAGAAGTCGATCTCGGGGTCGATGCCCTGGCTGAACAGGTTCATGCCCAAGGTCACCAGGCAGACGTTGCCGGTGCGCTCCCCGTTGCCGAACAGGCAGCCCTCGATGCGGTCGGCCCCCGCCAGGTAGCCCAGCTCGGCAGCCGCGACCCCTTCGCCGCGGTCGTTGTGCGGGTGCAGGCTCACCACGACGGACTCGCGACGGTCGAGGTGGCGGACCATCCACTCGATGGAGTCGGCGTAGACGTTGGGTGTGGCCATCTCGACCGTGGCCGGGAGGTTGATGATCATCTTGTGGTCCGGGGTCGGGT
>JBDSVV010000308.1:0-2795 GCA_039927035.1 Ornithinibacter sp.
GTCCTCGGCGGGCGCGTCCGGTGTGGTCACCGGGTGCGGCTCTTCGACGGCGTCTGAGAGTGACTCACCGGGTGTGGCGCCAGCGGGGTCGCTCGTCTCGGCGTCGGTGGACGCCTCGGCGACGTGGCTGCCGCCCATCGGCGCGGAGGGGCTGGGCGGTGCGGGTGCGGGCGGTGCGGCGGGCGCCGGGGTCGGTGTGTACGACGTCTGCCAGTTGGTCGACTCCGAACCGCCACGCAGCTTCTGGACGGCGAGGGCGGCCAGCCCGAGGAGGCCGGCGAAGAGAACGAACTTCTTCTTGGAGCCCTTGCGCTTGACCGGCTCACCCTTCAGTGCTGCCGTGGCGAGCTCCCCACGGCGTCGCGCCTCGAGAGCGACCGGAGCGGCTGCTGCCGAAGCGGTGGCGACTCCCTTGGCGATGCGGCCACGAACGTCCTCCACGTGCGGAGACAGCTGGTCGCGCGCGTCCGCGAGCCGGGGAGCCAGCTCGTCTCGTACATCCGCGACCCGGGGTGCGATCTGGTCACGGGCGGCGCTGAGGTGGTCGCGGGCCTCGGCGAGACGGGGGGTCACTTGGTCGCGGGCCCCGGCAACGCGGGGAGCAAGCTCATCGCGCGCTCGCTCGACGTGTGGGGCAATGGCCTCGGAAACGTCGTGGGCAAGATCTTGGGCCCGTCCGACGAACTTCTCCTTGCGGCTCTTGGCAAACATGGGTTGCGAGGCTCCCTCTCTGCGGAGATCTGATTCGAGCGTGAGTCCGCAATCATGCCCCGGTTGTGAACGTAATTAAACCCGTGTCACCAGGCGGGCGCTGGGTAGTGCCCTACGCCGGGTGCGCGGGGCGCGCGCTATGGCTGCGTGGGAGGATCTTGGGCGACACGCTCAAAGCTCTAGAACCGAAAGGCTGTCATGTCTGACCTGAAGGCCACGCTCAAGACGAACCGTGGCGACATCGTCATCAATCTGTTCCCCGACCACGCTCCGGCGACCGTGGAGAATTTCACCGGTCTCGCGGAGGGCACCAAGGACTACAAGGACGACGCTGGTCGCAGCGGAGAGCCGTTCTATGACGGACTGGCCTTCCACCGGGTGATCGAGGGCTTCATGATCCAAGGTGGTTGCCCGCTGGGCACCGGCACCGGCGGTCCGGGCTACAAGTTCAAGGACGAGTTCCACCCCGAGCTCCAGTTCGACCGCCCCTACCTACTCGCGATGGCCAACGCCGGCCCCGGGACCAATGGCTCCCAGTTCTTCATCACGGTCGGCGCGACCCCCCACCTCAACCGTCGTCACACCATCTTCGGAGAGGTGGCAGATCAGGCCGGCCGCGACGTGGTGGACGCCATTGCCTCCACGAAGACGGCCCCCGGCGACAGCCCGGTGGAGCCGGTGGTCATCGAGACGGTGGAGATCGAGCGCGGGTGACCACGCCGCCGGTGGGTGGGCTGGACGGCGCCAGCAGCCTTCCTGAGAGCCCACCCACCTGCTACCGCCACCCTGACCGGGAGACCTGGATCAGGTGCCAGCGCTGCGAGAGACCCATCTGCCCGGATTGCATGAACTCGGCGGCGGTGGGGTTCCAGTGCCCGAACTGCCTCAAGGAAGGCAACCGGGGATCGCGGCAGTCACGCACGCCGTACGGCGGTGAGCGGGTCGCCGACCCGCGGCTGACGACCTTCGTGCTGATCGGCCTCAACGTCCTGGTGTGGCTGATGATCCAGGCGACCGGCGGGCGCAGCAGCACCGTGGTGGACAGGCTGGCGCTGCTGCCTGACTCCGCTGTGCGCAGGCTCTCCGACGGCAGCCTGGTGCAGGTACGCGGGGTCGATGACGGGGCCTGGTGGCAGATCATCACCTCCACCTTCACCCACGTCGACCCGCTGCACATCGGCTTCAACATGCTGGCGCTCTACTTCCTGGGCCCGATGCTCGAGAGCGTCCTGGGCAGGTCACGGTTCCTAGCGCTCTACCTGGTCGCCGGCGTCCTCGGATCGGCCGCGGTGATGCTGCTCTCGGACCCGAACGGCCAGACGCTCGGCGCGTCCGGGTCGATCTTCGGACTGATGGGAGCGCTCGCCGTAGTCGCGCTGAAGGTGCGCGGACAGGCGCAGTCGATCTTGATGTGGATCGGGCTCAACCTCGTGCTCACGTTCACGATCGGGGGGATCTCGTGGCAGGGCCATCTCGGTGGACTCATCGGCGGCGCGGCGCTGGGTGCTGCGATGGTCTACGCCCCACGCCGGCACCGCACCCCCGTGCAGTGGGGGGCTGTCGGTCTGGTGCTGCTCATCTCGCTGCTGCTGGTCTCCGCACGCGTGCTCGCCCTGCGCTGAGGGACGCGAGTTGCAGGGAACTACACGCGTGGAACTTATCCACAGCTGTGCATAACCCTGTGGAGAACTACACGGGTGTAAGTAGCTACTCCCACTTGGTGGCGAAGGTGAAACCAACTGCCATGAAGCCGATGCCGACCACCAAGTTGTACTGGTTGAGGTCCTTCATCACCGGGATCGGACCGTCCTGGCCGGCGAAGTAGAACACGACGATCCAGACCAGGCCGATCAGGAAGCACCCCAACATGCCGATCACCACTCCACGGCCGCGCCCCAGCGGGGTCAGCTTGTGGGCTGCCACCGCGAGCCCGACGAAGATCAGGCCGAACCCGATAACGAAGTTCCAGCCCTTCAGGTCGGCCATCCAGGGCAACGGGTTTTCCGGCTTCTTGGCGCCCGCGAACGTCACGAACTCAGCGGCGTCCTTGGCCAGGTTGATGTAGACCGCGATCCACACGATGC
>JBDSVV010000309.1:0-4237 GCA_039927035.1 Ornithinibacter sp.
GCCGAGAACCCATGACGACCTCCCCTTAGAACGGGCGGACCGCCACTTCTCGACAGTCGAGGAGCCCCTCCCGATGACCACGGTCCTCCTTCGAGGGCGAGTTGTCAGGTCGACATGGAAATCAGTCGTCGGACGTGAAGCGGGCCGGCCACCACACCGTCGGTCCGATGTCGTGGGCCATGGCCGGCACGAGGAGCGAGCGCACCACGAAGGTGTCCAGGAGCACCCCGAAACCGACGATGAATGCGATCTGCACGAGGAAGGTGATGGGCAGGACCGCCAGCGCCGAGAACGTCGCCGCGAGCACTATTCCTGCACTGGTGATCACGCCACCAGTGACTGCCAGCCCGACCAGGACTCCAGTTCTGGTTCCCCGCACCATCGACTCCTCGCGGACTCGGGTCATCAGAAAGATCGAGTAGTCGATACCGAGGGCCACGAGGAAGACGAACCCGTAGAGCGGGATCGCCGGATCACCACCCTTGAAGCCCAGGACGTGGTCGAAGACCAGCGCAGAGATCCCGATCGTCGCGGCGAAGGACACGACGTTGCCGAAGACGAGGACCAGAGGTGCGACAAGAGAACGAAGCAAGAGGGCGAGCACCACGAAGATCACGAGCAGGATGGTCGGCACGATGACGCGAAGGTCACGCCCGCTGGCATCGAGGGCATCGAGGTTCGTCGCCGCGTTCCCGCCCACGAGGGCATCGGTGCTGACTGCGTCGAGGTCGTCGCGCAACCGCCGCACGGTGTCCTCGCCTTCCTGACTGTCGGCCGCACCCCTGGTGGCGGCCTGGATGAGCACGTGCCCGTCGACGACCTTCGGCGGGAGGTCGGGCTGCCCGGGCTGCGGTGGCGCCAGACCGAGGTAGGCCGTTGCGATACCGGGATCGGTGGCGACCACCTTGAGCGCGGCCACGGCATCACCCCGGGGCACCAGGACCTGGAGGGGGTTTGCAGCCCCCGCCACGAAGTGCGCCTCGATGACCTTCTGGGCGGTGATCGAGTCGACGTCGGTGAGGAACGTCTCCTCGATGGTCGCTCCACCAGCCTTGAAGGTCGGCGCGAATGCAGCCGCAGCGAGGAGCGCGGTCAAGGTGATGGCCCACGTCCGACGCGGGTGCGCGCCCACCACGCCCGCGACCCGACCCCAGAGCTTCTTGGACCCGACGACGTCCTCCGCGTGAACGTGGTCGATCTGTGGAGCGAAGGGCCAGAAAGCCTTTCGGCCGAAGAGGAGGAGCACCGCGGGGAGGAAGGTCAGCGAGGCCAGGAAGGCGCCCGCGATGCCGAGGGCTCCCACGGGGCCCAGCCCCGAGGTGTTCTGCAGGTCGGCGAGCAGGAGACAGAGCAGACTCAGGATGACGGTAGCGGCCGAGGCGCCGATCGGCTCGACCGAGGCCCGCCACGCCTTGCGCAACGCATCCCACGAGCTCTCCTCGTCGTGCAGCGCCTCGCGGAACCGACTCACGAGCAGCAGCGCGTAGTCGGTGGCGGCGCCGACGACGAGGATGAACAGGATTCCCTGGGACTGGCCCGAAAGGGTGATGACGTCATTCTTGGCCAGTTGGTAGACCACCAACGAGGCCGCGGACAGGCCGAAGACGGCGCTGAGCAGCACGGCCACCGGAAGGATGGGGCTGCGGTAGACGATGAGCAGGATGACGAGCACGACGAGGAGCGCGACGCCGATCAGGATGCCGTCGATGCCGGCGAAGGCCTTGGACAAGTCGGCGATGAGCCCGCCCGGGCCACCCACCCACGCGTCCAGACTCGCCGGTGCGAGCGCACGGTCCACCTCGGCGCGGATGGCGTCAGCTCCCTCCGCGAGGGCGGTGGTGTCGCCCGACGCCCGGGTGCCGGTCGTGCTGTCAAGGGGCACCGAGACCAGCACCGCTTGTCCGTCCTGCGAGGGCACGGCGACCGCCTTCTCATCGCCGACGAGATAGTCCCCCAGCGTCTTTCCGGAGCCGAGCGCGGGCAATGCCAGTGCCGAGAGCGACTCGGCGAAGTCCTTCACCGCTGACAGGTCCTTCGCGGTGAGAGCACCACCGTCGGCGCGCTCGACGACGACGAGGTAGGGCAGTTCGGTGCTGTCGTTGAACCCCTCGACCGCCTTGCTGACCAAGGTCGACTCGGCGCTCTTGGGCAGGAAGCTGGCGTTGTCGTTGGACTGGACTCCCGAGAGCTTCCCCTGAGCGGCCCCTCCGAGCCCCCCGATCACGAGCCACGCCAGGATCACCAGGACCGCACCGATGAGGACGGGTCGCGGACGGCGCGCGGATCGCGCACCCGAGGTGCTCTCGCGTCGCGGAGCGCTCGTCGACGTGTCGTCCCCGCGTCGCGGCAGCTCGTTCATGCGCGCAAGGCTACGACCGTCATGCCGACGGCGAAGTAGGTTGAGACTTCTGCGTGATCGACCGGACGGGGGGTTACCCTGCCGGGTGGTCAGCGGCATACGGTGGGGTCATGCAGTTCGTCCACCTCGGCTTCGCACCTGACCTCGTCGACTACCTCACCGGGTGGCAGGTGCAGCGCGACGTGCACGAGCAGGTGGTTGACGGACGGCTGCTCGACACCACGCTGCTGCTGGAGCACGAGCCGGTCTACACGGCGGGCAAGCGCACGCAGGCCCACGAGCGCCCCACCGACGGCACCCCCGTCATCGACGTCGACCGTGGCGGGAAGATCACCTGGCACGGCCCCGGCCAGCTGGTCGGTTACCCCATCTGCCGGCTCACCGAGGTGCCCATCGACGTCGTCGCCCACGTGCGCCGGCTCGAGGAGGTGATGATCCGGACCTGTCGCGACTTCGACGTCGAGGCCGTGCGGGTGGACGGCCGCAGTGGGGTCTGGGTGCTCGCTGACGACAAGGGCCCGGACCGAAAGCTCGGCGCCATCGGGGTGCGAGTCAGCAGACGGGTGACGATGCACGGCTTCGCCCTGAACTGCGACGCCGACCTGTCCTGGGCCGACGCGATCATCCCGTGCGGCATCCCGGATGCCGGCGTCTCCTCACTCACCCTTGAAGGCGGTCGTCCGATCGGGGTTCAGGACGTGCTTCCGTATGCCGAGAAGCACTTGGATGACGTGCTCGGCTGACCGGTCCCTGCACACGATTCGAGGGTGCCTCGCGCCCGGCGTAGGGTGGTCGGCGTGACTGTCGCACCAGAGGGACGCCGCATGCTGCGGGTCGAGGCGCGCAACGCGCAGACCCCGATCGAGCGCAAGCCCGAATGGATCCGCACGACCGCCAAGATGGGTCCAGAGTTCACCGCGATCCACTCGATGGTCAAGGAACAGGGCCTGCACACCGTGTGCCAGGAGGCCGCCTGTCCCAACATCTTCGAGTGTTGGGAGGACCGCGAGGCCACCTTCCTCATCGGTGGTGACACCTGCACGCGGCGCTGCGACTTCTGTGACATCGCCACCGGCCGGCCCCAGCCCCTCGACCTCGACGAGCCGCGACGCGTCGCGGAGTCCGTTGCCGCGATGGGCTTGCGCTACTCCACCGTCACCGGGGTGGCTCGCGATGACCAGCCCGACGGAGCCGCGGGTCTCTACGCCGCAACGATCCGGGCGATCCACCAGCTCAACCCCAACACGGGCGTGGAGATCCTGCCGCCCGACTTCGGCGCGAAACCGGAGCTGGTCAGCCAGGTGTTCGACGCCCAGCCCGAGGTCTTCGCCCACAACCTCGAGACCGTCCCGCGGATCTTCAAGCGGATCCGTCCTGCCTTCACCTATGACAAGAGCCTGCGGGTGCTGTCGATGGCGCGCGAGGCCGGCATGGTCACCAAGTCCAACCTCATCCTCGGCATGGGCGAGGAGGACCAGGAGATCGACTCGGCGATTCGCGACCTGCACGACGCAGGGTGCGACATCCTCACCATCACGCAGTACCTCCGCCCCTCCCCCGTGCACCACCCGATCGATCGGTGGGTCAAGCCCGAGGAGTTCGTGAACTGGTCCGACGTCGCCGACGAGATGGGCTTCAAGGGGGTCATGGCCGGGCCGCTGGTCCGCAGCTCCTACCGCGCCGGGCGGCTCTGGGCCACCGCGATGCACCGCTGGGGTCGCCCGATCCCTACCCACCTCGCCCACCTGGAGCAGGCCGCCTCCGACCCGGCCCGCCAGGAGGCGGCGTCACTGGTGGCGCGCGCGCCCCGCCCCGTATCCTGAGCCGCGACGCCCGCGGAGCCGCCGCGGGTCGCCGTCACCGATCAGGAGCGTCACC
>JBDSVV010000310.1:0-14917 GCA_039927035.1 Ornithinibacter sp.
TCCTCGTAGAACCGCACGGCCGCCACGCTGATCCCCGAGCGCTGAGCGACCTCCCCGATGGTCAGTTGGTCACGTCGGTCCACCAGAGAAGGGTATGACGGTTTGACCTCTAGTGCGCTTGAGGTTCAAGAATCTTCGGCATGACGACCACTGAAGACTCCGGTGCCGGGGCCTGCCCGTCGGCCACCCGCACCCCGGACCGGCTGCTCACCACCGAGAATCTGCCCGTCGTGGCCGGGGTGGTCGCCCTGGTGACTCTCGCCGCGTTCGAGAACCGGGCGGTCATGGCAATCCTGCCGACCGTTGTCCGCGACCTCGACGGCTGGGCGCTCTACGGTGCGTCCACGGGTGCCTCGCTCGTGACCTTCACCATCGCGATGGCGTGGTCGGGTGGGTCGACCGACCGCAGGGGTCCCCGACCAGTGCTGTTGTGGGGCATTGCCGCCTTCGTGCTCGCACAGGTCGTGTCGGCACTCGCACCGACCATGGCGGTCTTCGTTGCCGGTCGGGCTGCCTCAGGCGGCGCCGAGGCCCTCATCGACACGGCCCTGATGGTGCTGGTGGCGCAGGCCCTCCCCACGGACCTGCGAGCCAAGGTCTTCGCGTCGTTCGCCGCGGCCTGGATCCTCCCCTCACTGCTCGGACCGAGCGTCGCGGGTGTCCTGGATGCGGTGGCAGGTTGGCGGGCCGTGTTCATCGGTCCTCTCCTCGTGGTGCCCGTCAGCCTTTTCCTGGTGCGCTCCGCGCTGCGACGCACCCACCCGGGCGACGATGTCGAGGACGCAGCCGCCGCCCTCGCGTCCCGGCGTCGGGTGGCCGCCTCCCTGGTGCTCGCTGCAGGCCTGGCGGTCACTACCTTCGCTGCACCACTCCTGTCGGACGATGACACCCGCCCAGCAGGTGTCGTGACCATTGCCTTCGGCCTCCTCACGGTGCTCGTCGGAGCCAGTCGGGCCCTCCCGCGCGGCACGGTGCGGTTGGCGCCGGGCGTGCCCGCCGTCGTGGCCGTGCGCCTCCTGGTGTCGGCCGCGTTCACCGGCGTCGGTGGGCTGATCCCCCTCATGCTCGTGCAGACGCACGGCGCCTCGACCGCCCTGGCTGGGATCTCGCTGTCCGTCACCGGGGTGCTCTGGGCCGCGGGGTCGTGGCTCAACAGCACGCACCTGGTGCAGTCGAGGTTCTCCGCGGTCCAGCGGCTCCGGCTCGGCTCAACGCTCATCGCCGCGGGGTCGCTCGGGCCGGTCCTCCTTGCGCTCGACCGGGTCGGCCTGGTGCCGGGAATGCTCGGCTGGGCCCTCGCCGCCCTGGGGATGGGCGTCCTGTCCCCCACCACCTCAACCGAGATCCTTGCCCTCTCCAAGGTGTCCGAGCAGGGGCGGGCCAGTGCCGCGCAGGGGCTGGCCATCTCCACCGGGGTCGCGCTCCAGACCGGGGCGGTCGGTGCCGTCGTCGCGCTGCGCGGCGCTGCGATGGGCGGGCCCGCCTTCGCCGCGGTGATGGCCACCGGGGGATGCGTGGCCGTCATCGCGGCCCTGGCATCGGGGCGGGTCCGCGCGACGTAGCGTGGGGACAAAGATCTTCGCATCTTCACCAAGCCCCTCCAGGGCGCGAGCTATGACGACCTCCTCGCGGTTGCCACGGCAGCGGAGAACTTCGGCTTCGACGGCTTCTTCGGCTCCGACCAAGTCCTGCACATGGTCGGTGACGGCCTGACCGGCCCGAGCGATACATGGATCACCCTCGCCGGCCCGGCCCGCGACACGAGCACGGTGGCGTACCGATCATCATCGGTGCCTGCGGGAAGCGTCGCGCCCCTGAGCTGGCCGTGCGCCATGCCTCCGACGTCGATGCCGGGTTCCAGTCACCCGAGGCCACCGGCACGCTGTTCGCCCGGATCGACAAGGAGTGCGTGCGCCAGAGCCGGGCTCCGGGCAGCCTGATCCGCTCCGCGGCAAAGGTGGTGTGCATCGCGAAGCACGGCGCCACCCTGCGTCGCCGCGCGCAGGCCATCGCCGACATCCATGAGGCCCTCGCCGGTCAGGCCTGAGCTCCGAGCAGCTCTCCGCGCTCGGCACGCAGCGCGATGTCGGCTCGGTGGTGCGATCCCGGCAGGTCGATGCCAGCAACGGCCGCGTAGACCCGGTGCCGGGCGGCGGCGAGCGAGGCCCCGGTCGCCACGACAGAGAGCACCCGACCCCCCGCGGACACGAGCAGTCCGTCGGCACCACGTGCCGTCCCGGCGTGCAGCACGTATGCCGTGGGGTCGCCCACCATCGCGTCCGCACCTGTGATCAGGTCACCGGTGCGTGGGGTCGCGGGGTAGTCGGCTGCGGCCACGACCACGGTGACCGCGTGGTCCGTTGACCAGCGCAGCGGCTCGATGTCACCGAGGTGGCCCGTCGCGGCGGCGTGCAGCACCGCGGCCAGCGGCGTCAACAGCCGCGCGAGCACGACCTGCGTCTCGGGGTCCCCGAAGCGAGCATTGAACTCGATGACCCGCGGCCCGCGAGACGTGAGGGCGAGACCGACGTAGAGCACCCCGACGAACGGGGTCCCCCGGCGCCGCATCTCCCCGATCGTCGGCTGGGCAACCCGGGCGACGACGTCGGCGACCAGACCCTCGGGCGCCCAGTCCAGCGGGCTGTAGGCCCCCATCCCGCCGGTGTTCGGGCCGGTGTCGCCGTCACCGACCCGCTTGAAGTCCTGGGCCGGGGTCAGCGGCACCACGGTCGTTCCGTCGCTGAGGCAGAACAGTGACACCTCGGGGCCGTCGAGGAACTCCTCCACGACCACCCGGCCGTCCTCCTTCGCCAGGCACGAGCGTGCGTGCCCCAGCGCTTCCTCACGGTCGTCGGTCACCACGACCCCCTTGCCGCCGGCGAGGCCGTCGTCCTTGACGACGTGCGGGGGGCCCAACGCATCGATGGCATCAGCCACCTCCTGCAGGGTCGTGCAGACGTGGGCGAGGCCGGTCGGCACCTCCGCGGCCGACATGACCTCCTTGGCGAACGCCTTGCTGCCCTCGAGTCGGGCGGCCTGCGCGGAGGGGCCGAAGCACGCGATGCCCGCCGCCCGGACGGCGTCAGCGACACCGGCGACCAACGGGGCCTCGGGCCCGATGACGACGAGGTCGACACCGAGGCGGGTCGCGAGGTCGACGACGCTCGTCGGGTCGCTGACGCCACGGGGCAGCGCCTCGCACCGGGCCAGAGCCTCGATGCCGGGGTTACCCGGAGCCGCCACCACGGCGTCGACGGTGGGATCGAGCGAGAGGGAGCGCACGAGGGCGTGCTCCCTCGCTCCGGAGCCGATGACGAGAACCTTCACGCGACCAATCTAGGGGTGAGCGGCACGGAGGGTAGGTGCGTCCCGGCATACTGGTGTGTTCGCAATCCGCGCCGCCCCACGAGGAGAACCCGCTCCGTGACCGCACCACATCCCGGCCCGCCCAAGGCCGCACCCGACGTCGCCGGCGAGATCTCCCGCGAGCAGGCCCACGTGGACCGGGTCTACCAGGAGCTGGAGAAGGCGACGTTGCGCGCCGCCGACGTCGAGGCGGATGGCCTCGCCCGTGGCCGCACCTCGCGCACCGGCGACGTGCGCGACGAGGAGATGACCGGGCTGTTCGAGCGCGACGCCCTGGTCTACGCCGCGGCACGTCGACGCTCGACCATCGAGAAGCAGTACGAAGGGCTGGTCTTCGGACGTCTGGACCTCGGCGAGGAGACGTCCACTGCTGCGGAGCGTGATGTCCGCTACATCGGCCGGCTCGGGGTGCGCGACGACGACTACGAGCCGCTGGTCATCGACTGGCGCGCGCCCGCTGCCTCCGCCTTCTACCGCGCCACCCCGATCGACCCGATGGGCGTGATCCGCCGCCGGGTGCTCCGCTGCCGCGGGGCCGCAGTGGTCGGGATCGAGGACGACCTGATGGTCCCCGAGGCTCCCGAGGACATCGTCGTGGTGGGCGACGGCGCCCTCATCGCAGCGCTGACCCGCAGCCGAGGCCGCCAGATGCGCGACATCGTCGCCACGATCCAGCGCCACCAGGACGAGGCGATCCGGGCACCCTCGCGCGGCGTCACCGAGATCACCGGTGGCCCTGGCACCGGCAAGACGGTGGTCGCCCTGCACCGGGCGGCGTACCTGCTCTATGCCGAGCGGCGGCGCTTCGAGAACGGCGGCATCCTCGTGGTCGGGCCGTCGGCGGCGTACACGGCCTACATCGAGCGGGTGCTGCCGAGCCTCGGCGAGGACTCGGTCGCGCTGCGAGCACTGGGCGACCTCCTCGACGGCATCACGGCCAAACGGCTCGACACCCCCGAGGTCGCGGCCATCAAGGGGTCGCTGCACATCCGGCGGCTGCTCTCCCGGGTGGCCTCCGCCCCCCCCACGGGCGCGCCGAAGGAGTTCCGGTCGTTCGTGGCGGGGAACGCCGTACGGCTGGACGAGCGGGTGCTTCGCCGGGTGCGTTCGGACGTGCTCCGAGGCCACCAGCACAACCTCGCCACCACGGCTGCCCGGGTAGCACTCGCCGACGCCGCGTGGCGCTCGGTGCGTGAGGGCGAGCGCAGCGTCTTCCTCGAGGTCTTCGAGGAGTCGCGCGACGTCGACGAGTTCATGGCGGGCTGGTGGCGCCAGGTCGACCCTCGTGAGCTGCTGCTCGAGCTCGCCGACACCGAGCACGTCTATGCGATGACGCGCGGGGTGCTCAGCCAGGAGGAGGGCGCCGCCCTGGCGCACTCCTACCGGGAGGCCCTCGAGGAGGGAACCTGGTCGGTGGCCGATGCGGGGCTCCTCGACGACCTCGTGGCGCGGCTGGGCACGGTGCAGGTGGCCGAGCGGGAGGACGTCGGGTTCTACGACGTCGAGGAGCTCGACGACCTCTCGTCCTACGGGGTCATGGACGTGCGCGCAGGGGTGGACCGTCGGGCGCTGGCCGACCCCACCGCCCCCATCCTCACCCCGACCGATGCGCGCTCACGACTGATGGTGGGGCACCTGGACCGGCCCTCTGCCTATGCCCACGTGCTCGTCGACGAGGCGCAGGACCTCTCACCGATGCAGTGGCGCATGCTCGGACGCCGCGGTCGCACGGCGTCGTGGACGGTCGTCGGCGACGCCGCGCAGTCCTCGTGGGGAGACCTGGCGGAGTCGGCCCGGGCCCGCGAGGAGGCGTTCACCGGCCAGCTTCGCCGCGCGTTCCACATGGACACCAACTACCGCAACGCCCGCGAGATCTTTGACCACGCGCGCGACGTGATCCTGCCCCTCGTTCCCGACGCGGACATCCCCAGGGCCGTGCGCGAGACCGGGGTCGAGCCGGTCGACCGGGTGGTCGAGGGGTCGGTCGCGCAGGCGGCGGCGGATGCCGTGGAGCAGCTGCTCGGCGAGGTCGACGGGTCGATCGCGGTCATCACGGCCAAGCGCTGGGAGCCCCGGTTGGAGGTGCTGAAGGACTCCGGGGACGGCCGGGTGCAGGTGATCGACCCGCTCTCGAGCAAGGGCCTGGAGTGGGACGCGACCGTGGTGGTCGACCCCGACGGCATCGCCGCGGAGTCACCCGGTGGGGTGCGGGTGCTCTACGTCGTGCTGACCCGCGCGGCGCACCGCATGCACGTGCTGCGCCCCGTCTGACCCGCACCCCGCGTCAGTCCAGGAGCGGGTGCCTGGCGATGATCTCGTGCCGCCCGGGGCCGACGCCGATCGCCGAGACCCTGGCCCCGATGAGCTCTTCGACGCGCAGGACGTAGGCCCGCGCCGCCGCCGGGAGATCGTCGAACTCGCGGCATTCCGAGATGTCCTCCCACCATCCGTCAAGCTCTTCGTAGATGGGCCTGGCGTGGTGGAAGTCACTCTGCCCCAAGGGCATCTCGTCGTGACGCACGCCGTCGACGTCGTAGGCGACACACACCGGCACCTTGTCGAAACCGGTCAGCACGTCGAGCTTGGTGATGACGAAGTCGGTGACGCCATTGATGCGCGTGGCGTATCGGCCGATGACGGTGTCCATCCAGCCGCACCGGCGCGGTCGCCCGGTGGTCGTGCCGTATTCAGCACCCGTCTTGCGCAGGGTCTCGCCGTGGTCGTCGAAGAGCTCCGTGGGGAACGGGCCCTCGCCGACACGGGTCGTGTAGGCC
This sequence comes from Ornithinibacter sp., assembly GCA_039927035.1. Classification (GTDB taxonomy): domain Bacteria; phylum Actinomycetota; class Actinomycetes; order Actinomycetales; family Dermatophilaceae; genus Fodinibacter. Next base: position 6,141 of record JBDSVV010000310.1, read on the forward strand.
TTGAGGATCGCGATGACCCGTGACACCCGCGTCGGCGGGATGCCCGAGCCCGTGCACGCGCCCCCGGCCGTGGCCGAGGAGGAGGTCACGAAGGGGTAGGTGCCGTGGTCGACGTCGAGCAGCGTCGCCTGACCCGCCTCGAGCAACACGTTCGACCCGGCATCCAGCGCCTTCTCCAGCACGAGCGAGGTGTCAGCGACCATCGGGCGCAGCCGCTCGACGTAGCCGAGCAGCTCCTCCACGACGAGGTCGGCCTCCACCGCGCGGGTGTTGTAGATCTTGACGAGCACCTGGTTCTTCAGCTCGAGCGCGGCCTCGACCTTCTGACGCAGGATGCCCTCGTCGAAGAGGTCCTGGATGCGGATGCCGACCCGGTTCATCTTGTCGGCGTAGGTCGGTCCGATGCCGCGACCGGTGGTGCCGATCTTGCGGGCACCGAGGAAACGCTCCGTCACCTTGTCGAGCGTGCGGTTGTAGGGGGCGATGACGTGAGCGCTGCCCGACACGAGCAGGCGGGACGTGTCGACGCCGCGAGCCTCGAGCCCGTCGATCTCCTCGAAGAGCACCGCGAGGTCGATGACGACGCCGTTGCCGATCACGGGCGTCACCGAGGGCGTGAGGATGCCCGATGGCAGGAGGTGCAGCGCATACTTCTCCCGGGTGCCGTCCTCACCCTCGATGACGACGGTGTGCCCGGCGTTGTTGCCGCCGTTGAACTTCACGACGTAGTCGACGTCACCACCGAGAAGGTCCGTGGCCTTGCCCTTGCCCTCGTCGCCCCACTGGGCTCCGACCAGAACGATCGCCGGCATCCCGGCTCCTTCCACGCGTGCGCCGAGCGCGGGTGCTCCGGCGCGCCGAAGGCCCCTCGCAAGCGCGGCGGGGCCTCGTACACCGCACCCTATCGTGCAGGCGCGCTCGCGCCGACGTCACGACAGGGCTTCTCGCTCGAGCCGGCTCAGAGACCGAGCTCACGAGCCCCGGTGGCGCTGGAGGCGCGGAGGAACTCGGCGCAGCGGTGCCGTTCCTCGTCCTCGCCGATCGCCCCGGCCGCTCGGGTCAGCGCCGCCAGCGCCCGCAGGAAGCCTCGGTTGGGCTCGTGCTCCCAGGGCACCGGCCCCTGCCCCCGCCACCCCGAGCGTCGCAGTGCGTCCAGGCCGCGGTGGTAGCCCGTGCGCGCATAGGCGTAGGACTCCACGACCCGGTCATCCGCCATCGCGTCCTCGGCGAGCACGGCCCAGGCCAAGGATGACGTCGGGTTCCCCGCGGCAACCTGGTCGGGTGCGACGCCGTCATCCAGCGCCCGCGACGCGGGGTCCTCGGGCAGGTGGGTGGGGGGGATGCCGAGCAGGTCGTTGGGCACGGGTGCCTTTCGCGTCGTGTCGAGGAGATGACCGTGTCGAGAGGGGAGAACACGCCGGGAAGGTGTGCCGCCGAAGCGGCGTGCTCTCCCCTCTCGAGCGGGGATCAGGCCGGGTGGGTTCCGGCAGAGCGGAGGTTCTGGCACGCCTCCACGACGCGAGCGGCCATGCCGCCCTCGGCCGCCTTGCCCCAGGCGCGCGGGTCGTACTGCTTCTTGTTGCCGACCTCGCCGTCGATCTTGAGCACGCCGTCGTAGTTGCGCAGCATCCACTCGACCACGGGGCGGGTGAATGCGTACTGGGTGTCGGTGTCGACGTTCATCTTCACCACGCCGTAGTCGACCGCTGCCGAGATCTCCTCGGGCGAGGAGCCCGACCCACCGTGGAAGACGAGGTGGAAGGGCTTCTCGCTCGCCGTGGAGAACTCGGCGTGCACGGCATCCTGGGCAGCCTTGAGCACCTCGGGGCGCAGCTTGACGTTTCCCGGCTTGTAGACGCCGTGCACGTTCCCGAAGGTGAGCGCGGTCATGTAGTAGCCGTTCTCGCCGAGCCCGAGGGCACGCGCGGTGGCGATGGCGTCCTCGGGGGTGGAGTAGAGCTTGTCGTTGATCTCGTTGGCGACGCCGTCCTCCTCGCCACCCACGACCCCGATCTCGACCTCGAGGATGATGGTGGCGGCCCGGCACTGCTCGAGCAGCTCCTGGGCGATCTGGAGGTTCTCCTCCAGCGGCGTGGCCGAGCCGTCCCACATGTGCGACTGGAAGATCGGCAGACCGCCGGCCTTGACCCGCTCGGTCGACGCGGCGATCAGCGGCCGCACGAATCCGTCGAGCTTGTTCTTGGGGCAGTGGTCGGTGTGCAGCGCGATGTTGACCGGGTAGTTCTTCGCGACCTCCTCGGCGTAGGCCGCGAGCGCGATCGAGCCGGTGACCATGTTCTTGATCGTGGAGCCCGAGGCATACTCCCCACCACCGGTGGAGACCTGGATGATGCCGTCGGACCCGGCCTCGGCGAAGCCACGGATCGCGGCGGTCACCGTCTGGCTCGAGGTGATGTTGATGGCGGGGTATGCGAACGATCCGTTCTTGGCCCGGTCCAGCATGTCGGCGTAGACCTCGGGCGTTGCGATGGGCACCGTGAGCTCCTAAGGGGCGGTGGGGGGTGAACCGATACACCTTGATCCTTCCACACAGGAAGAGGCGGGGGCGGGCAGTCCCTGACCGGCGCAGGCCCGGCATCCCGACGCCGAGGCTGGGTGCCGCTACTCATGCGCAGCACCCTCTCGGGGCGCGACTCTGGGGCCATGGACCTCACCTCGGTGCGCGCGGTCGCCGCCGCCACTCCCATCACCCGCAACAAGGTCGTGGACCTGCTGCGCGTCGTCGCGATCCTCGTCGTCGTGCTGGGTCACTGGCTCGTCGCGGCCGTCTGGGTCGAGTCGGGCGAGCTCCGGACCGGTGCGGTGCTCGACATCGCCCCCTGGACCCACCCCCTCACGTGGATCTTCCAGGTGATGCCGATCTTCTTCCTCGTCGGTGGCTACGCCAACGCCCTGTCGTGGCGGTCCGCCCGCCGGCGCGACATCGGGTATGCCGGATGGCTGCGGTCGCGCCTCGCGCGGCTCCTCACGCCGGTGGTCCCGCTCCTGCTCACCTGGGTGGTGCTGTGCACCGTCGCGCTCCGCGCCGGGGTCCCCGGAGCCACCTTGCGCACCGCCTCACAGGTCGCCCTCGTGCCGACGTGGTTCCTCGCTGCCTACGTCGTCGTGTGCGCGGTGGCACCGGCGACCCTGTGGCTCTGGGAACGAGTGGGGTGGGCGAGCATCGTGGGCGGGCTGGCCCTCGGTGGCCTGGTCGACCTGTCGAGCATCGGGGCGGGGGTCCAGGCCATCGGCTTCGCCAACTACGTCCTGGTGTGGGCCAGCGTCCACCAGCTCGGCTACGCCTGGCTCGACGGTCGGCTCCGCGGCACCGGGCGACGCCTGTCCCTCGCGGTGGTCGGAGCCGTGGGGCTACTCGTCCTCGTCGTCGCCGGCCCCTACCCGGTCTCGATGATCGGGCTCGACGGGGCCACGATCAACAACTCCTACCCGACACGGGTCACCCTCGGCTTCCTCGGCCTCTTGCAGGCGGGGATCGTGCTCGCGCTCGAGCCTGCCCTCGCCAGATGGCTCCGTCGTCCCCTGCCGTGGCGGGCCACCGTCCTGGTGACGGCACGGATCATGACCATCTACCTCTGGCACCTCACCGTGATGGTGCTCGTCATCGGCGTCGCCCTGCTCCTGGGCGGGGCCGGTCTGGGAGCGGAGCCGCTCTCGGGCGACTGGTGGGTCGGACGCCCTCTGTGGTGGGGCGTGCTCGGCGTGGTGACACTGGGTGTCGTCGCGGTCGTGGGTCGGTTCGAGCCGGCCCGCTCGGCGGTCGCCGACCAGCCAGCGGTGTGGCGCCCCGTGGTTGCGACGATGCTCGCGTGCGGTGGGCTGGGGCTGATGGCGAAGCAGGGCATCGTCTCCACCGATGGCGTCCACTGGTGGTGGCCCGCACTGCCCGTGGTGGCGCTGGCGCTGGTGCACCCGCTCAGTGCCCGGCGATCTCGTCACGACGAGAGGTGAGGTGCTCACGCTCGACGGCGTTGCCGCACATGGCGATCGCCCGCTCATAGGCCTTCGTTGCCTCCGCGCTCCGGCCCGCCCGCACGAGCAGTTCAGCGCGCACCGCAGGCACCCTGTGACTCGTGGGGATCTCGCGCTCCAACCCGGCCAGGGCGCGGAGCCCGGCCTCGGGTCCGTCCCGCTCGGACACGGCAACCGCCAGGGCGAGTCGCGCGGCGGGGGTGGGGTTGACCGCCAGCAACGCGGCATACCCGTCACAGATCCGGTCCCATCGGGTGTCGGCGGCCGTCGGCGCGATCGCGTGCTCCGCGGCCACCAGGGCCTGCAGCCGGTAGGACTCGGCCAGGGGCTCCGGGTCGGGGGGCAGGCGCCGCAGCAGGTCGAGCGCCTCCTCGATCTCCTCGTGGTGCCACGACGACCGGTCCTGGTCCGGCAAAAGCACCAGCGCGCCGGCACCGTCGACCCGGGCGTCCCGCCGCGAGTGCTGCAGCAGCATCAGGGCCAGGAGGCAGAGCAGCACCGGCTCATCGGGCCGGAGCCCGATGGTGACGCGGACCAACCTGATCGCATCACCCGCAAGGTCTGATCTCACCAACCCGTCACCGCTCCCGGGCGCGTAGCCGGCGGTGAACGCCAGGTATGCCGTGTGCGCCACGACCGAGAGCCGCGAGGGCAGCGCGGTCGCGTCGGGCACTGCGAACGGGATGCCGGCCGCGACGATCTTCTTCTTGCCGCGGGTGATCCGAGCCGCCATCGTCGGCTCGGGCACCAGGAAGAGTCGGGCGATGTCGGCGGTGGAGGTGCCGACGACCAACCTCAGCGCCAGGGCACTCGCCACCTCGGGTGGCAACGAGGGGTGGCAGCACATGAGGACCAGCCGCAGCACGTCGTCCTCGACGAGGTCGCCCGGGTCGGCCATCGCGCCACCACCTCCTCGTCGTGACAGTTCGTCCGCCACCACCAGCGGGGCTCGTCTCGCCGCCATCGCCTCGGCCCTCAGCCGGTCGATCACCCGGCGACGAGCGGCGGTCAGCAACCAGGCCGCGGGGCGGTCCGGCGCGCCGGCGTCTGGCCAGGTGCGGGTCGCGGACTCCACGGCATCCGCGAGCGCGTCCTCGGCGAGGTCGAGGCGTCGGAACTGCCTGAGGAGAAGGGCGATCAGGCGCCCCCACTCCCCTCGCACGGTGTCCGCGAGGACCTGCTCCGGGATCACGTCGGACGCTGGCGCTCCGGCTCGTCGCCGACCGCCATGTCGCGCAGCTCGATCAGCTCCCCGCGGGACGCGAACTCGGTGCAGACCCGCACGAGGTCGGCCCGGTCGTCGCTGTCGAGCAGGTAGAACCCGACGACCTGTTCGACGGTCTCGGTGAACGGCCCGTCTGTGACGAGGGTGCCTCCGGATCCGTCGGGTTTCATCGACAGGGCCACCGCCGACGGGGTGAGCGGGCCTGCTGCGACGATGCGGTGCCCACCCGCTGCCAGGTCGCGATGGAACTGCTCGTGCGAGCGCATCCCCTTCTCGTGCTCCTCCGGGGGCAGCTGGGCCCACTCCGCCTCGGGCGCCGGGAGCAGCACGAGGTGACGGCTCATGCGGGGCGGTCCTGCGGCTGCACGGTGCGGCGCACCTCGATGCCGTCCCCGAGCGAGGCGATGATCTGGCAGCAGTCGAGCAGGTCGTCGAGGTCTTCGGACTCCACCTGGTAGAAGCCACCGACCTGTTCGGTCGTCTCGGCGAAGGGCCCCTCGGTGACTGCCCCCCCTCCGCCGGGGATACGGCGCGCCTCCGTCGTGGCATGCAGCTCGGCACCGCCGGTGATCCGGTGGCCCCGCCGGGTGAGCTCCTCGCTGAAGCGCGTGTACTCGGCATACCCGGCAGTGCGCTGATGGGTGTCCATGGTGGTCCACCACCGGTTGGCGTCACCGACGATGAGGACGGCGTACTCGGTCATGACGTGTCTCCTTCGATCCGGGTCGTTCGGTTGCGACCTCACCCCCATGACGTGCGGGCGGGACGGCATTCGACAGGTCTACCGGACTTTCTGCCCAAAGGCGTGCCGTCGCACCCACGCATGCATGGCGACCGCACCAGCGGCGCCGGCATTGATCGACCGGGTCGATCCGAACTGCTCGATGTGCACGACGGCCGAGCACGCGGCCCGGGCGCCCTCGCTCAGGCCCGGGCCCTCCTGCCCGAACAACAGCACGCACTCGCGTGGGAGGTCGAAGGTCTCCAGCGCCACCGAGCCGGGCAGGTTGTCGACGCCGATGACCGGGATGCCGTTGCCGTCGCCACCCGCGGTCGCAGCCCAGGCCACGAGGTCGCCCACGGTCGCGTGGTGGTGCTCATGCTGGTAGCGGTCGGTGACCATCGCACCGCGCCTGTTCCAGCGGCGCCGCCCCACGATGTGGAACGCCGCGGCATTGAAGGCGTTGGCGGTGCGGATCACCGAACCGATGTTGAAATCGTGGCCCCAGTTCTCCACGGCGACGTGGAACGGGTGCCGGCTGGCGTCCAGGTCCGCAACGACGGCCTCGGTGCGCCAGTAGCGGTACCGATCGACGACGTTGCGCCGGTCCCCGTCCCTGAGCAGGGCAGGGTCCCACTGCTGACCTTCCGGCCAGGGGCCGACCCAGGGACCCACCCCCACAGCTGGGGTGGCGGACGGCTCGGACGGCTCCGGGTCCGGGCTCATGACTGGATGCGGGAGAGGAACTGCCGGGTGCGCTGCTCGCGGGGCGCACCGAGCACGTCCTGAGGGGGACCCTCCTCCAGGACCACACCTCCGTCCAGAAAACAGACCGTGTCGGCGACCTGTCGCGCGAAACCCATCTCGTGGGTGTTGAGGATCATCGTCATGCCCTCCTCCTTCAGTGCCCGCAGGAGGTCCAGGACCTCACCGACGAGCTCCGGATCCAGCGCCGACGTGACCTCGTCGAGCAGCATCACTCTCGGGTTGTTGACGAGCGCCCGGGCGATGGCGACCCGCTGCTGCTGTCCCCCCGACAGGTCATCGGGCCTTGCCCCGGCCTTCTCGGGCAGGCCCACCCGCTCGAGCATCGCCATGGCGCGCTCCTCGGCGAGATTCCGTGGCACCTCATGCACCCGCACCGGGGCCAGGGTGATGTTGTCCAGCACGCTGAGGTGCGGGAAGAGGTTGTAGGCCTGGAAGACGATGCCCATCCGCGAGCGCACCTCGTCCGCGTCGACCCGCGGGTCGGTGATGTCCTCCTCCGCCAGCACGATCCGCCCGTCGTCGATGACCTCCAACAGGTTGACGCAGCGCAACAGGGTGGACTTCCCCGACCCGCTGGCCCCGATGAGGACCACGCACTGACCCCGCTCGATCGTGAGGTTGACGTCACGCAGGACGACGTTGCTGCCGAAGGACTTCCGGACGTGCTGCAGGCTGAGAAGGCTCATGACTGCTCCCGGCGAGACATCCTCGAAACGTGTGTGAACACGGCGGGATTCCTCGGTGTGGTCACCCACGATCGGGGGGCGGGGGGTGGCAGGAGCGGGCTCACAGGTTTCCCGTCGCACCATGGCCGCCCTGCCGCCTGGCCACCCAGTCGGTGGCTCGCGCCATGGGGATCGTCAGGCACACGAAGAGTGCTCCCGCGACGACGTACGGGGTGAAGTTGAAGTCGCGGGCGGTCTCGATCTGGGCCGCGCGGATCGCATCGATCACGCCCAGGACGGCGATCAGACCCGAGTCCTTCTGCAGCGAGACAAGGTCGTTCATCAGCGGTGGCACCACGCGGCGCACCGACTGGGGCAGCACGACGTGCCGAAGGGTCTGGCCGTAGGTCAGTCCCAGCGAACGGGCTGCGGCGCGTTGGCTCGGGTGGATGGACTCGATGCCGGCCCGGAACACCTCGGCGACGTAGGCGGAGTAGGACAGCACGAGCGCCGTCCCTCCCCAGAACACCGCTGAGTTGGGCAGCCCCGACAGCCGCAGGGCTGGGGCCCCGAAACCGAGCAGGAACAGCACGAGGAGCAGCGGCAGGCCGCGGAACAGGTCGACGTAGGCGGTGGCGAACAGCCGGAGCGGGAACGCCACCGGCCCCCGGATGGTGCGCATGATCGCCAGCGTGAGCCCGAGCAGCGCGATGAGCACCGCACACACGAGCATGACCCGGATGTTGAGCCAAAGCCCCTCGAGCACTGCCGGGAACGCGTCGACCGCCTTGTCCCAGCTGAAGAACGTCTCGCGCACCCGCGGCCACCCTGGAGAGGTGACGACGAGCAGCGCGATCACCGCGAGCAGGACGAGCGTCGAGCTCGCTGCGACGACACCGGAGCGCGTCGTCCGGGAGCGGCGGTAGGCCGCGCGCTCCTGTTCGAGGGCACTGGGCTCCCAGCCGGCGTCGATCTCTGAGGAGGTCATCGAGGAGGAAGGGCCCAGCGGCTCCGGTGCCATGGCTCGCGCTACTTCAGCTCGGGGGCGCCCTGGGTGGAGAGCCACTGGGCGACGAGGGCGTCGATCGTGCCGTCCGCACGCAGGGAGTCCACCGCAGTGGTGACGCAGCTGGTGAGCGGGCTGCCCTTGTCGAGAACCGCACCGAACTGCTCGGGGGTGCTGCCGACCGTCGGGAGCTGGCCGACGATGGCCCCGTCGTCGAGCTGCGCGGCCACGGAGTAGAACGCGGTGGGAAGGTCGAGGACGATGCCGTCGATCTGCTTGTTCTGCAGGGCCTGGACGGCGAGGTCGTTGGTGTCGAAGACCGCGACCACCTCGGTCGGCTGGATCTGGTCGGTGGCCGCCGTGTAGGAGGTGGTGCCCACCTGGGCGCCGAGCTTGGCG
>JBDSVV010000311.1:0-12214 GCA_039927035.1 Ornithinibacter sp.
TCGTCGGCACGCTCGGGTTCGACGGCATCACCATCGCCCTCCTCGCGAGGGCGAACCCGCTCGCGACGATCCCCGCCGCGTTCCTCGTCGGCGTCCTGCGCACGGGGGCCGCGGGGCTCCAGTTCAACACCGGGATCGCACCGGAGATCGTCGACGTGCTGCTCGCGATCATCCTGCTCATGGTGTCGATCCCCGTGCTCGGCACGTGGATCTTCCGCAGCCGCGCCGACAAGGTCAATGTGGCGTCGACGAGCTGGGGGTCCTGATGAGCAGCTGGTTGACTCGCAACCGCACCACCGTCGTGGTCGCCGCGTTCGTGATCGTCGCGGCATATGTCTTCTACTACGCCAAGAACGACATCGCGCCGTCGATGTTCGGTGCGGCGTGGGGCTATGCCATTCCCCTCGTCCTCGCGGCCCTCGTCGGCGTCATCGGCGAACGTTCCGGGGTGGTCAACATCGGCATCGAGGGCCAGATGCTCCTCGCCGCCTTCGCCGGGTTCTTCGCCGCCGCTTTCAGCGGTTCGATGGTCATCGGAGTGCTGGCCGGTATCGGCACCGGGCTCCTCGCCGGCGGGTTCCTCGCCTGGACGACGGTCCGCTGGCGGATGGACCAGATCATCGCCGGGGTCGTGCTCAACATCGTCGCCACCGGGCTGACCTCGTTCTACCTCGTGTCCGGGAAGATCCTTCCGGGGGTCATCCCCAACCTCGACATCCCCCTGCTGAAGGACATCCCCCTCCTCGGAGACGTCTTCTTCAGCGGCCGCAGCTGGATCGCGAGTGTCGCGATCCTCTCGGCGATCGCCGTCCACATCGGGCTGTTCCACACCCGTTGGGGCCTGCGCACGCGCGCCGTCGGGGAGTACCCGTCCGCCGCCGACACCGCCGGCATCAACGTGGAGCGGCTGCGCCTGGTCAACGTGACCCTCGCCGGGTCGCTCGCGGGCCTGGCCGGCGTGTACCTCTCGATGGACGCGTCGTCCTCCTTCGAGCGCGGCATGACCGCGGGCCGAGGGTTCCTCGCCCTGGCCATCATGATCATGGGTGCCTGGCGCCCGTTGCGGGCCTTCGCCATGGCCCTGTTCTTCGGCTTCATCAACGCAGTCGCATCCCAGCTGCAGCAGACAGGCGGCGTCTCGATCCCGCCGCAGCTCCTCGGCACGCTGCCCTACGTCGCCACCCTCGTCGTCCTCGCCGTCGCCGCCGGGCGGGTGCGGGCGCCGGGGGCTGTCGGGCAGCCCTACGTGAAGGGAGACACCTGATGAGTGAGACCACCCCCAAGAGCCAGGACCCAGGCACTGCGCAGTCGGTGCCCACCGATGGTGCGCCGCACCCCGAGGCGCACACGGACACCGGGCTGGAGCACCTCGCCCAGGTCGCGACGACCGAGGCGGCCCGCACCCTCCCACCCGAGCAGTCCGGCTTCGGTGCAGGCGTCGTCGGGGAGACCCTGCTCGACATCGTCGGGCTCTCCAAGAGCTTCGGCAGCGTCCACGCCAACCGGGACATCAGCATCCACGTCAAGCGTGGTGAGATCGTCGCGCTCCTCGGAGAGAACGGGGCTGGCAAGTCCACCCTCGTCAACCAGATCTTCGGCCTGATCACCCCCGACACCGGCACGGTCGGGGTCAAGGGCGACACGACACCGATCAGGGACCCCAAGGACGCCATCAGGCGCGGCATCGGGATGGTGCACCAGCACTTCCAGCTCGTGCCGGTGATGACCGTCGCCGAGAACATCATGCTCGGGCACGAGAAGACGCGTGGCGGAGCGTTCCTGGACCTGGGGTCGGCGCGGGAGATGGTGCGCACCCTCTCGGCCAAGCACCGCCTCGACGTGGATCCCGACGTCGAGATCGACGACCTCCCCGTGGGCACCCAGCAGCGGGTCGAGATCCTCAAGGCGCTCTCACGCGAGGTCGACCTCCTCATCCTGGACGAGCCGACGGCCGTGCTGACCCCGCAGGAGACCGACGAGCTGCTCGCCGTGATGAAGGAGCTCGCCAACTCGGGAACCTCCATCGTCTTCATCACCCACAAGCTGCGCGAGGTGCTCGCCGTGGCCGACCGCGTCTACGTGCTGCGCCAGGGCGCGGTGGTGGGTGAGGTGGCCACCAAGGACACCGACGCCCGCCGGCTGGCGACGATGATGGTCGGGCGCGAGGTCGTGCTCTCCATCGACAAGGCCCCCGCCACGCCCGGTGACACGGTGCTGACGATCACCGACCTGCGCGTCAAGGACGACCGCGACCTCCAGTCGGTCAACGGCCTGTCCCTGAGCGTGCGGGCGGGGGAGATCGTCGGTGTCGCCGGTGTCGAGGGCAACGGCCAGCGCGAGCTCGTCGAGGCACTCGCCGGGATGCGCAGGGTGGTCTCGGGGCAGATGACCCTCGGAGACCTCGACCTGACGAAGGCCGACCCACACCAGACCCACCACGCGGGCGTCGGCCACATCCCGGAGAACCGGGAGAAGCACGGGCTGGTGGGGGCCTACTCCATCGCGGACAACCTCGTGCTCAACGAGTTCGACCAGGCGCCCTACGCCAAGACGGGCGTGCGCCAGTTCGATGCGATCCGGGCCAACGCCGAGAAGCTCCGCGACGAGTTCGACATCCGCTCCTCGGGGGTCATGCAGAGCGCCGGCTCGCTCTCGGGTGGCAACAAGCAGAAGGTCGTCGTGGCTCGCGAGATGTCCTTCGAGCCCAAGCTCCTCATGGCCTCCCAGCCCACTCGTGGGGTGGACGTGGGGTCGATCGAGTTCATCCACCGGCGGATCGTGCAGGCCCGCGACGCCGGGGCAGCGGTGCTCCTCGTCTCGGCCGAGCTCGACGAGATCCTCTCCCTCTCCGACCGGATCGCCGTCGTGCACGGCGGCACCGTCGTCGCCGAGATGGACGCCAAGGACGCGGACCGCACCGAGATCGGTCGCCTCATGGCGGGCGACCACTGATCCGACTTATTGCACCCCACCCACGTCCTTGGTGCCTGCGAAGGGACTTCTGCGTGGCTGGAGCGCAATAAGTCGGGCTGGAGAAGCCTTAGATGCCTCCTGGTTACCGGTTCGTAAGTTACGCGAACGTAGGTTACGCTGGGGTACGTGACTGCATCCACCGTCGAACGACCGACCCGTCAGCCCGGGTCGACCCGTCCGCGCCTGGGCGCCGAGGCGCAGCCGAGCCCCGTCCGCGCCCTGCTGGGCGGCGCCCGGCGCGTCGCCGAGGCCCTCGCCACGCCGCTGGTCCCCGGTGACTACCTCGACCTGCTCGACCCGCTCCGCGCCGGCGCCGACCTGCGCGGCCGGGTCATCGACATCCGCCGCGAGACCGCCGACGCGGTCACCGTGGTCATCAGGCCCGGCAAGGGCTGGCTCGGCCACGTGCCCGGCCAGTACATCCGCATCGGCATCGACATCGACGGCGTCCGCAACTGGCGCGCCTACAGCCTGACCCACCGCGCCGACGGGTCACCCGCAGCCGGCATCCCCGCCGGGTGCATCGCCATCACCACCAAGGCGATCCCCGACGGCAAGGTCAGCACCCACCTCGTCCGCAGTGCCACGACGGGGACGATGGTCATGCTCGACCAGGCCACCGGTGACTTCACCCTGCCTAGCCCCGCACCCGCAAAGGTCCTCTTCCTCACCGCCGGCAGCGGCATCACCCCCGTTATGGGCATGCTGCGCAACCACCTCGGTGAGCTCCCCGACGTCGCCCAGGTGCACTGCGCGCCAACGGCATCCGATGTCATCTTCGCCGACGAGCTGAGCCGGTATGCCGGGAGCGGTCACCTGTCGCTCACCGTCAACCTCGACGACACGCACGGCATCCTCGACCTCGAGCGCCTCGACGTGCTGGTGCCCGACTGGCGCGAACGCGAGACCTGGACGTGCGGGCCCACCGGCCTGCTCGACGCCGCCGAGGCCCACTGGGCCGCCGCTGGCATCGAGGGTCGGCTCCACACCGAGCGGTTCCGCCCGACCGTGATCGAGCCCGGCGAGGGTGGTCAGGTGACGTTCCTGGCCAGCAGCATCTCCGTCGACGCCGACGGCTCCACCGCCATCCTGGATGCCGGTGAGGATGCCGGTGTGCTGATGCCGAGCGGATGCCGGATGGGCATCTGCTTCGGGTGCGTCGTGACGATGCGTGAGGGCGCGATCCGTGACCTGCGCACCGGCGAGATCACCGTCGTGGAGCCCGGCGACGAGCTGCCCATCCAGACCTGCGTCAACGCCGTCGCCGGATCCTGCGACATCGAGATCTAGCCCGTGAAGAACTGACCTATTGGTCGATTGTTCACACGTCAGCGCCCACCGGACCAGAGCTTCAGAGCAGAGTTTCCAACCAGAGCTTCAGACCCAGTTCCACCGACCCACCCGCGAGAGACAAGGAAGGGACCCACACCATGACCCTCGCCCCCGAACGCCAGACCATCTCCCCCACCGAAGCGCACCACGTCGGTGCCGCACACGCGTCGAGCAAGCCGCACGGCATCAACTCCCGCCTCACGGTGACCAGCGCGGCCCCCCGCCCGCAACGACCGGAGTTCAGGAAGTCGGGCCGCCCCAACCCCGCCGCGCACCTGAGCCCCGAGCAGATCGAGGGCATCGGCGTCGAGCTCGACGCCCTGCGCAAGGAGGTCATGGACAGCCGCGGCGCCGCAGACGCCGCCTACATCCGCAAGGTCATCACGACCCAGCGCTACCTCGAGATGGGCAGCCGCGCCGTGCTGCTCTTCTCCGGCGTCAAGGTCAAGGACTTCCGCCCGGCCTGGTGGCTGGGCACCGCCGGCCTCTCGGTCGCCAAGATCCTCGAGAACATGGAGATCGGGCACAACGTCATGCACGGCCAGTGGGACTGGATGCGTGACCCGAAGATCCACTCGACCGCATGGGAGTGGGACAACGCCAGCCCCTCCTCGCAGTGGAAGCACAGCCACAACGAGATCCACCACACCTTCACGAACGTCCTCGGGCGCGACAACGACCTCGGTTACGGCATCCTGCGGGTCGACGAGGACCAGCGCTGGAGCCCGTTCTTCCTCTTCCAGCCGATCTGGCACGTGGGCAACGCCCTACTCTTCGAGTACTCCATCGCCGCCTACGACCTCGAGATCGGCGGCTACCTCGCGAAGAAGAACCGGATGAGCGATGAGGACAAGGCTCAGTTCCGCGCCAATGCCAAGGAGGTCGGCGCCAAGATCAAGCGCCAGGCCACCCGCGACTACGTCGTGCACCCGGCCCTGTCGGCGGCCACCGGATCGGCCCGCACGACCTTCACCGCCAACATCGTCGCCAACCTGGTGCGCAACGTGTGGACCAACACGATCATCATCTGCGGCCACTTCCCCCCGGGCATCGAGACCTTCGAGAAGACCTCGATCGAGGGCGAGACCCGCGGCGAGTGGTACCTCCGCCAGATGCTCGGATCAGGCAATATCACCGGCTCGAAGGCGATGCACGTGATGAGCGGCAACCTCAGCCACCAGATCGAGCACCACCTCTTCCCCGACATGCCCAGCAACCGGTATGCCGAGATCGCCCCGCGGATCCGGGACCTGATGGAGCGCCATGACCTGGCCTACGTCACGGGTTCGCTGCCCAAGCAGGTGGGGTCGGTCTACTGGAAGGTCGTCGAGCTCTCGCTGCCGAACAAGGTGCAGGGCCAGCGGCGCCGCGACGTGGTGGCGAAGTCGCTGAAGAAGGCCTGGCGCAAGAAGTCCCTCGGCCGCTTCTGAGCGACCCCGGCGGCGGCCCACCCCGGGGCCGGCCGCTCGTCGGCTAGGTTCGGTTCGATGAGCTCGCCCCGTTTCGTCATCGTCGGTGGCGGCCCCGCAGCCGGGGCCGCCGCGCGCCGGTTCGCGGAGGCCGGCGAGCAGGTGCTCATCCTCACCCAGGAGCCGCTCGGCCCCTACGACCGCACCGTGCTCTCCAAGGCCGTGCTGCTCGACGACGCTGCAGACGTGCCGTCGGTGTGGCCACCGGGGGCACCCTGGCGGGAGCACATCGACGTCCGTGCGCTCACCACGGTCACTGCACTGGACCCGGATGCCGGTGAGCTGAGGACGCAGGACGGCACCACCTGGCCGTTCGAGTCACTCGTGCTGGCGACCGGCGCCGAGCCCCGACGCCTCGTCGTCACGGGCGCCGACGGCCCCGGGATCCACCACCTGCGTGACTGCATCGACGCCCGCGCGCTCGCCGCCGCCCTGACCGGCGCCGAGCGCCTCGTGGTGGTGGGTGGGGGTGTCATCGGGCTGGAGGTAGCGGCCGCAGCAGCCCAAAGGGGGCTCGCCGTCACGGTGGTGGAGGCAAGCACCCGAGTGCTGGGTCGTGGCGTCCCGCGGGCCATCGCCGACTGGCTGGCCGATCTGCACACCCGTCACGGGGTGTCGATCCGCGTCGGGGTCTCACCACAAGAGGTGCTTCGGGACGGCACCGGCATCACCGGGGTCCACCTGTCCGACGGCAGCGTGGTCCCGGCCGACATCGTCGCCGTGGGCATCGGCATCAGCCCGCGCACCGAGCTCGCCGAGGCCGCCGATCTGGTGGTCGACGACGGCATCGTGGTCGACGCGTCGATGCGCACCTCCCACCCCGCCGTCCTGGCGGCCGGCGACGCGGTGCGCATGGTGACATGGCACGGGGACCGCGGCATCCGCCTGGAGTCGTTCACCGCGGCGGGGCGCCAGGGTGAGGTGGCGGCGGCCGTCGCGATGGGTGGCGAGGACACCTTCGACGACGTCCCCTGGTCCTGGTCGGACCAGTACGACGCGACGATGCAGGTGCTCGGTGTGCCGGGCCCGGGGTCTCGTGAAGTGCTCGTCGGTGACGCGGGAACTCTGGTCGTGCTCTCCCTCGACGAGGCGGGGCGGCTGATCGGGGTGTGCGGTGCGGGCACCGGCCCGGGAGTCGCCCGGCCGGTTCGGGCAGCCGCAGCTGCAGTGGCCCGGCGTGCGGTGCCGGACCTGGAGGCGGCCGAGGCCGCAGGTGGCGACCTGCGCGCGCTCACCACCCTGCTGCGCGACGCGGGTCGTGGCTGAGGGCGCTCAGCGGTCGCGGGCGGCTCGCGCCTCCTCGAAGTCCAGACCTGTCGCGGCTCGCACCCGGTCCATGACGTCGAGGGTGGCCACGGTGTCGGCCCACGGGCGCAGTGGCGAGCCGGTCTCACCGGCCGTGATCCGCCGCGCCACCTCCGCGGCCTCGAAGTGCAGCCCGTCGTGGTCGACCCGGGGCTCGTCCCAGCGAAGCTCCTCGCCCGAGCGCAGGTGCACCGCCAACGGCCCGGGCCGGTAGTAGAAGCGCGCGACGTCGATCCGGCCGTCGGCGCCCGCGATGCTTGCGGTCACGGGGGTGTCGGCGAGGATGGTGCACTGCAGGGACGCCGTCGAGCCGCTGGCCGTGGCGAGCGCGATCGAGAGTTGCCCGTTCACGCCGTTCGGCGCCGGGGTGGCGACTGCTGCGACCGTGTCGGGTGCACCCAGGGCCCAGGTGGCGAGAGTGATCGGATAGGTGCCCAGGTCCAGGAGCGGACCGCCTGCGAGGTCGGCCCGAAGGATCCGGTGCGGCTCCTGGAACCACTCACCCATGTCGCAGACGACGGCTCGAGGGTCCCCGATCATCCCGGACGCGAGCACCTGGCGCACGACGTCGAACTTCGGCAGGAACAGCGTCCACATTGCCTCCATGCAGAACACCCCGGCACGATCGGCGGCCGCCCCGATGGCGCGAGCCTCCGCGGCATCCAGCCCCACCGGCTTCTCGACCAGCACGTGCTTGCCGGCCTCGATCGCGAGGAGTGCGTGCGGGAGGTGGAAGTTGTGTGGGGTCGCGACGTAGACGACGTCGACATCCGGGTCGGCAACCAGTGCCTCGTAGGAGCCGTGGGCGTTCGCCACGCCCCAACCGGCGGCTGCGCGGTCGGCCGACTCCTGGGATCGGGACCCCACGGCAGCGACGACCTGACGGGTGTGCCTGCCCAGCGACTGCACGAACTGGTCGGCGATCCACCCGGTGCCCAGGATGCCCCACCGCAGTGGGGGCGCGTCGAGGGAGTCCGGGGTGCGCGGGTCGGGAAGGGTCGTGGACGGCATCCCCACAGGTTAGCCTCATGTCCTGACATGAGGATGCCATGACGGGAGGGCCGTGCTCGACCTGCTCGGCGGTTCCATCGGCGCGGCCGTCCTCATGGCGGTGGCGTCCCTGATGATCGGCTACTCCAAGACCGCCCTCGGGGGTCTTGCCGTCGTCTCGGTGGCCATCTTCGCGACCTTGCTCCCCGCGAAGGAGTCCACGGCCGCGATGCTCGTGCTGCTGATCGTCGGGGATCTCGTCGCGGTCTGGCACTACCGACGCGACGCCGACTGGACCCTCATCCGGCGGCTGCTCCCCGCCGTGCTCCCGGGGCTGGTGCTCGGCTCACTCTTCCTGGGAGTGGTCTCCGACGCCGTGCTGCGCCGATCCATCGGAGCGGTCCTGCTCGTGCTGGTGCTCCTCCAGCTGTGGGTGAAGTGGCGCCGGAGCGGTGCCGCGTCGACCGCCCACGAGCATCCAGCGGCATCGTGGACCGCAGGCACCGCCGTGGGTTTCGCCACCATGACCGCGAACGCGGCTGGCGCCGTGATGACCCTCTACCTCTCGGCCGCGGGCATCGAAAAGCGCAGGTTCGTCGGCACCAACGCGTGGTTCTTCCTCATCGTCAACCTCGTCAAGGTGCCCTTCTCCATCGGTCTCGGGCTGATGCACCCGGGAGATCTCGGGCGGGCGGCGCTCCTGGCGCCCCTCATCCTGTGCGGCGGACTCCTCGGCTACGCCACCGTGCGCCGGATCAGCCAACGAGGTTTCGATGTCGCCGTGCTCCTCGCGTCCGCCGTCGCGGCGACCGCCCTCCTGGTCTGAGCGCCACCCTGGCGCGGGCCCCTCGCGAGGATGAGCCTCAGCCGCGCAGCCGCGCAGGGACGTTCCACGGCGTGATCACCTGCGGCGCCGACGGCAGCGAGGTCGGCGCCCCGGCGACCAGCCGGTGAGCCCGCAGCAGCTGAGTGAGCCCGGCGCGCAGGTCGGCCCGCAGGTCGTGGTGCAACACCAGGGTCAGCGCACCGGAGCGCAGCAGCAGCAGGTTGTCCGCGTCGAGGTCGTGGGCCACGAAGGGCAGCCCCGCGCGCCCGACCGTCGCCAGCGCGCGGACGAGCCCCGCGTTTCCACCACCCATCGAGTAGACGCCGACCACGTCCGGATGCCGGGTGAGCGCCGTGAGCGTCACTCGTTCCATGGCGTCGTCCCGGCCACCGACGTCGGTAAGGGTGAGCACGGCGCGGCCACCCCCACCTCGCGCCAACTGCTGACGGAACGCGGCAAACCGCTCCTGCTCACCGAGGAAGGCCCGGTGGCTCACCGAGGCGAGGATCGGGCCGGGTCGCCCCTGCACGAGGTGGCCCAGCAGGTAGGCGGCCGTCTCCCCTGCGGCCGCGTTGTCGAGACCGACGTAGGCGATCCGTCCTGAGTCGCCGACGTCCGTGACGAGGGTGACGGTGGGGATGCCGCGCCCGGCGGCCCTGCGCACCGCGGCACCAACCACGGCGGCATCCGGGGCCTTGAGCACGATTCCATGGCTCACCCGCCCGGAGGAGCCCACGGCGTCGACCACAGCGGCCACGGCCGCCGGGTCGGCGCCGTCGCTCTCGTGGAAGCGCACCCGAACGCTCGCCGGTCGAAGCGACCCGAGCGCTCCCTCCGCCGCATCGCGCACCGCGTCCCGGAACCGCGCGGGAGCATCGAGGACGACATCGACGAGCAGGCTGCGCCGAGAGAGCCGCAGCCGCGCGCCCTGGCGGTCAAGGTCGAGCAGTGCGGTCTCGACGGCCCGCACCGCGCGCGCGCTCACCCCCGGCCGCTGGTGGAGGACACGGTCGACCGTCGCCTGGGACAACCCCGCCTGCTCAGCGATGTCCCGGACCCGGTGGTTGCGGCGCGCCATCGGGCCATGCTCGCCGGTGAGCGGCCCTCCGCACCGGAGCGCCACGGCATCCGGATGAGGTGTTTCTGAGGTCTCTTCCATCTTGAGCGGCCGCACCGGTGCGCGCATGCTGGAACAGGACCGGACCGACGCCGGCCTGCGCATCCCTGCGAGGAGACCACCATGACCACCACCCCGACTCGCACGACCGTCCACGGCTTCCGCCGCCCCGAGGACTGCCACCTCGAGGACCTGCTCACCGTTCTCGAGCACACCACCGAACTGGCGAGCTACCCCCACGCGGCGCGCGTCGAACAGGGCGTGCTGGTCTATGACGCGAGCACCCTGCGGCCCGTCCTCGACGAGGAGGCGCGGGCCGAGGCGGTGCGGGCCGAGATCGCGGACGCGCTTGCCGACGGCCCCGGCATCGTCGTGCTGGCGGGCGCCTTCGAGCCGGAGGTTCTCGACCGGGTGACCGAGTCCTTCGAGGGCATCATCGCCGCGGAGAAGGCCTCGGGGCAGATGGCCGGCGACCACTTCGCCAGCCCCGGAGCGAACGACCGGGTGTGGAACGCGCTGGAGAAGCTGGCGGTGCTGGACCCCGAGGCCTTCGTCGCCTACTACGCCAACGACATGGTGGCGCTCGCCGCACTCGCGTGGCTGGGCCCGGCATACCAGGTGACCTCCCAGGTGAACGTCGTGAACCCGGGCGGGAAGGGTCAGACGGCGCACCGCGACTACCACCTGGGCTTCCAGTCGCCCGAGGTCACCGCGCACTACCCCGAGCGGGTGCACGACGTCTCGCCCCTGCTCACCCTGCAGGGCGCGGTCGCGCACTGCGACATGCCGGTGCAGACCGGCCCGACGCTCTACCTCCCGCACAGCCAGAAGTACTCCCACGGCTATCTCGCCTACTGGCTGCCCGAGTTCCAGGACTTCTTCCTGCGCCACCACGTGCAGCTGCCGCTTCGCAAGGGCGATGCAGTCTTCTTCAACCCGGCGCTGCTCCACGCCGCCGGGTCGAACCACACGGCCGACGTGCGCCGGATGGCGAACCTCCTGCAGATCTCCTCGGCGTTCGGTCGCGCGATGGAGAACATCGACCGGGACCGCGTCGTGCGGGCGACCTATCCGGCGCTGCTGGGCGCCCGCACGGGCGGGATGTCGCGCGCGGATGCGGCCAACGTGGTCGCGGCATCGGCCGAGGGCTATGCCTTCCCGAGCAACCTGGACCGGGACACCCCGGTCGACGGGATGACTCCGCGAAGCCAGGCCGACGTGGTGCTCGACGGGCTCGAGGTCGCCCTGGACCCCAGGGACCTGGGCACCCGCCTGGATGCCGTGGCGCACGCGAAGCTGAGCCGCTGACTTCCCAGCCCCATCGAGCGTGCACCTAATTTGTCAGGACATTAAGTTGACAGCATGACGCGATCCCACAAGGATGGGACCTCACCCGTCCACGACTCGCAGCACGGAGCCCCATGAGCCTGACCTCGCTGCTGGAGGACCGCGTGGTGCTCGTCGTCGGAGGCACGGCCGGTCTTGGCGCGGGCATTGCTCGAGCCGCCGCCCGCGAGGGTGCCCACGTCGGAGTCGCAGGGCGTCGACCGGAGCGAGCGGAGGCCCTCGCCGCCGAGCTGCACGCGGGCGGGTCGCAGGCGCTCGCCATCAGGTGCGACGTCGCGGATGCCACGAGCGCGTCCGCCGCCGTCGCCTCCACCGTCGAACACTTCGGGCGGATCGACGCGCTCGTCAACTGCGCCGGCCTGACGACCCGGGGCACGTTGCTCGACACCACGCCGAAGCTCTTCGACGAGCACATCGCCACGAACCTGCGCGGCCCGTTCTTCACGATGCAGGCGGCAGTGACCGACATGGTAGGGCGCAAGGCGTCCGGCAGCATCGTCAACATCATCTCGACCACGCAGCTCGGCGGGCAGCCCTACCTCGCGCCCTACGCGGCGGCCAAGGCCGGGCTCGCAACCCTCACCCGCAATGCCGCCCACGCCCACCGTTGGGACCGCATCCGGATCAACGGGCTCGACATCGGGTGGACCGAGACCGAGGGTGAGGACGCCATCCAACGGCGCTTCCACGGTGCCGGTGACGACTGGGTCGCGAACGCCGCCGCCAGCCTGCCGATGGGCAAGCTGGGCCAGGTCGACGAGATCGCCGACATGGTCGTCTTCCTCCTCTCCGACCGGAGTGGAGTCGTCACGGGCTCGGTCATCGACTGGGACCAGAACATCCAGGGATGTCACG